>DATKFT010000341.1:0-2373 GCA_035544335.1 Pseudorhodoferax sp. | reverse complement strand
CGGCGGTGTGTACATGGGTCGGGGCGGTTGGTCTGGTGGAGCGAAAGACGTGGAGGCGAAGGACCGCGGGTCTGCGGTCGTGGGATGGCGCAGCCGGCGGCCGCGCTCAGGCGGCCTCGCGGCGCTGCATCCAGGCCACGGTGTCGTCGAAGGCCTGGCGGGCCACGTCGGCGATGGAGACCGCCTCCAGGAAGCTGTGCACGGTGCCGGGATAGACCTTGGCCTCGACCGGCACGCCGGCAGCGGCCAGGCGCTGCTGCATCTCGATGTTCTCGTCGTAGAGCGGGTCGCACTCGGTGATGACCATGTAGGCCGGCGGCAGCTGTTCGACGCGCGCGTGCAGCGGCGACAGGCGCGGGTCGACGCGGTCGGGCTCGATGTAGAGCGAACGGAACCAGGCCATCATGTGCGCCGACAGGCCGTACTCGCCCGCGCCGTACTTGAGCACCGAGGGCGTCGTGAAGTTGGTGCCGAAGGTGTAGCCGCCATAGTTCAGCACCATGCCGCGCAGCGGCGGCAGGCCGGCATCGCGCAGGGTGATGGAGGTGCCCATGGACAGGTTGGCACCGGCCGAGTCGCCGCCGATGTAGAGCTGGTCGTCCGCCAGGTCCAGCGCGGCCGCGTTGGCGCGGATCCAGTGCACGGTGTCCACGCATTCGTCCAGCGGCCGCGGGTACTTGGCTTCGGGCGCGCGTGTGTAGTTGATGCCCAGCACCACGATGCCGGCCCGGCCCGCGTACTCGCGCATGACGCGGTCGTGCGTGTTGTTGCTGAACAGCGCGAAGCCGCCGCCATGGATGTACAGCAGCGCGGCCTTGAGCCGGCGCTCGGCCGGGTAGTGCACGCGCAGCTCGACGGGGCCGTGGCGCGTGGGCACCAGGTGCTCCACGGTGCGGGCCATCACGGGGCCGCCCTGCGTCCACTGGGCACGCACCTTCTCGGCGATCTCGCGTCCTTCCACGATGGACACGGTGTCGCGGCGCGGGTACTTGCTGCCCTCGGACGCCATGCGGCGCAGGAACTTCTGGATCTGGGGGTCCAGGGGCGCGGCAGGCGCGGGCTGGGCGATGGCGTTGAAGGCGGGATCGGTCATGGAAGTCTCCGTCAGGTCGTTAGGGAGGAAAGCAAGGAAGGGCGGGCGACGGCGGCAGCGCGCCGTCGCGGGCGGCTGCGTCAGTAGCCGCGCACGGTGTCGACCGCGTTGAGCGGCGTCTCGCCGCGCACCACGCGCTCGATGTTGCGGCTCACCTGGTCCACCACCACCTCGAAGGTCGCCATCGTGGCCATGTGCGGCGTGACGAAGACGCCCGGCGTGGACCACAGCGGGTGCCCGGGCGCGAGCGGCTCCCGGGAAAACACGTCGACCACCGCGCCACGCAGCTGGCCGCGCGCCAGCGCATCGATGAGCTCGTCTTCCACGAGGTGCTCGCCACGGCCGCAATGCACGAGTGCAGCGCCCGCGGGCAGCGCATCGAAGGTGCGCCGCGACAGGATGCCGCGCGTGGCCGCGGTCAGCGGCAACAGGCACACCAGGATGTCGGTCGTGTTCAGGAAGGGCTGCAGGCCGGCCTCGCCGCTGTAGGTCGTCACGCCCGGCAGATCGCGCGCCGTGCGCGACCAGCCGCTGACGCTGTAGCCCAGCTGCGGCAGAAAGGCCGTGACCGTGCTGCCGATCTCGCCCAGGCCCATGATGCCCACACGGCAGGCGCTGGACGGCGTCTGCTGTGGCCGGAACCACTGCTGTCTGGGCTGGTTGCCCAGCGCGACGTCGATCTGGCGGTGAAACAGCAGCACGCTCCACAGCACGAACTGCAGCATGCCCTCGGCCAGCTTGGGGTCGACCACGCGGCACACGGGCACGGCGCCGAGTTCCTGCCCCTCCACCACGTTGTCCACGCCCGCGGCGATGCTGTGCACGAGCTTGAGCTTCGGCATCTGCGCATAGATGCCGCGCGGCGCGTCCCAGCAGATGGCGATCTCGGCGTCGGTGCAGCGCGGGTCCGGCCAGACGACCACATCCAGGCCGGGCGAGCGGGCCTCCAGCATCGGCTTCACGAAGTGGAGGTCGAAGGAGCGACTCATCAGGGCAGCAACAGTCATGGCAGCAGGCAGTGGTTCGGTAGAGGGATACGAGGAGAGGAAAGGCCTGGGTCAGGCCACGGCGCGCAGGCCATCGTCCAGCGCGGGGTTCCAGTGCTGGCCCGGCACGGCGGCGATCAGGCGCTGCGTGTAGGCATGGCGCGGCGCGTCGAAGATCTGCGAGGGCGGGCCCTGCTCGACGACCTGGCCGCGGTGCATGACGGCCACCTGGTGGCAGATCTGCGCGGCCACGCGCAGGTCGTGCGTGATGAAGATCATGGCGATCTCGAAGCG
>DATKFT010000340.1:0-3138 GCA_035544335.1 Pseudorhodoferax sp. | reverse complement strand
GCTGGGCCTGCAGCACGGCGTCGTACAGTTTGGAGCTGGTCAGCGGTTTGTCCAGCACGGCATCCACGAGCGCGTCCTCGGCATGCTGCAGCAATTGTCCGCGCGCATGGGCGGTCACCATGATCACGATCGGGCAGGCGTTGGGCGGCACCGCGGCGCGGATCGCGCGCGCCGCGGCCAGTCCGTCCATGCCGGGCATCTTCCAATCCAGCAGCACCACGTCGGGCAACTGCTGCGCGGACGCATGGCGGTCGATGGCCTCCAGTGCCTCGCGGCCCGATGCGACCGCGTCCATCTGCCAGCCCAGCCCGCGCGCAGTGGCCACGGCGGCCTCGCGCACGAGCGCGCTGTCGTCGGCCAGCAGCGTGCGCAGCTGCAGCATGGCGGGCGACGAGAAATGGGCCGGCGGCGCGGGCTCGAAGGTCAGCGTGAACCAGAACTCACTACCACTGCCCGGTGTGCTGCGCACCCCGATCTCCCCGCCCATGAGCTCGACGAGCTGGCGGCAGATCGCCAGGCCCAGGCCCGTGCCGCCGAAGCGCCGCGTGGTGGAGCTGTCGGCCTGCGCGAACGGAGAGAAGATATCGCCCTGCTTCTCGGGCGCGATGCCGATGCCGGTGTCGGCGATGGCAAAGCGCAGCCGGATGCGCCGGCTGTCGGCATGCAGCAGCTGCGTGCGCAGCGCCACCTGCCCGCTGTCGGTGAACTTGATCGCGTTGCCGGTCAGGTTGACGAGCACCTGCTGCAGCCGCAGTGCATCGCCCATCAGATGGGCCGCGGCCGCGGGCGCCGGCGTGATCACGAGGTCCAGCGCCTTGTCGCCGGCGTTGACGCCCATGATGGTGGCGACGTTGTCGATCACCTCGCTCAGACGGAACGGCGCGTGCTCGATCTCCACGCGGCCGGCCTCGATCTTGGACAGGTCCAGCACATGGTTGATGGTGCCCAGCAGCGTGCGACCGGCGCCGTGGATCTTGCGCACGAGCTCCAGCGGCTCACCGCTCAGCGTGCTGTGCTCGAGCAGGTAGGCCAGGCCCAAGATGGCATTGAGCGGCGTGCGCACCTCGTGGCTCATGTTGGCGACGAAGGCGGCCTTGGCGCGGCTGGCCTGTTCGGCCGCATCGCGCGCCTGCACGAGCTCGGACTCGGCCCGTTCGAGCGCGGAGATGTCCTGCAGGAAGGCCACGGTGGCCGGTCCGTCGGACAAGCCCACGGTCGTGCTGGCCACCAGCACGGGCAGCAGTTGTCCGCCCTTGCAGATGCTGTGTGCCTTGTGGGCCTCGGCGGGCGCGGCGCCGGGTGCCGCTGGGCCGCTGGCCAGCGCCGCGTGGGCGTCGGCCGCGAACGCGGCGCGCCAGGGCGTGCCGGCCAGCGTCTCGGTGCTGCCATAGCCGTGCATCGCCAGAAAGCGCAGGTTGGTGTAGTCGATGCGGTCGCCGCGCAGGATGGCGATGGCGGTGGGCGCGCCTTCGATGAGCAGGCGAAAGCGGGCCTCGGACAGCTTGAGCGCGGTCTGCGCCTGGCGCGCCGAGACGTCGCGGACCACGGCCAGGAAGCGCGGCCTGCGCTCGGCCGTGGCCGGCAGGTACTGCAGGAAGACCTCCACCGGGATGGGGTGGCCGTCGCGGTGACGGTGCGTGACCTCGACCAGCTGCGAGGTCTCGCGGCCCTCGACCAGCGGGCGCGTGCGCTCCAGGTACTGCTGCGGCGTGGTGTCCCACAGCAGGTCGGTCGGCTTCATCGCCAGCAGTTCGTCGCCACCGTAGCCGCTCAGGCGGATGGCGCCCTCGTTGACATAGATGAACTGCAGCGTCTGGGCATCGAGGATGAACACGCAGTCCAGCGTTTCGTCCAGCATGTCCTTGAAGTCGCGCAGCTCGGCTTCGCGTGCCGCAAGCGCCTGGGCGGCCTGCTTGCGCTCGGTGATGTCCATATGGGTGCCGGCCAGCCGGTCCGGCGCGCCGTCCACACGGTTGCCGCGCGACAGGATCCAGACCCAGCGGCCGTCGGCGTGCTGCACGCGGAACTCCGCTTCGAAGCGCGGTGCCAGGCCCCGGGCATGGTCCGTCGCAAGCGCCAGCACGCCATCGGCATCGTCCGGATGCAGCCGCGCCTGCCAGGGCTGGTTTTCCAGTTGCATCTGTGCCGGTGTCAGACCCAGCATGCTGCAGCCGCGCGCATCCAGCACCATGCGTGCGCGGCCGAGGTCCCATTCCCACAGGCCCAGTTCGGCGCCGCGCAGCGCCAGCGCCACGCGCTCGTCGCTTTGGCGCCTGGCCGTCCGTGTGGACTGCCGCAGCGCGGTCAGCTGCGTGCGGCGGCGCTGCAGCAGCCACAGTCCCAGGGCCGAGGCACAGGCTGCCGCGGCGAACAGCAAGCCGTAGGCGCGCGCCTGCTGCCACAGCGGCGCGTACATGGCACTCTGGGAACGCCCCACGGCAATGGCCAGGGAGCGGTCGGCGGCCAGCCGCTGAGCGGGCACGGTGCGCACGGCCACGAGCCGGCGTCCGCCGGCGCCATCGTCGTGCACCAGGCTGTGCGCGCTGCCCGCCGCCGCATGCTGCTGCCAGAACGAGCCGGCGGTGCCCAGGCCGTCGAGCATCTCGGCGGCCGTCAGCGGCGCGACCTGGAACGGCAGTCCGTCCCCGTGCAACACGGCGGCCCACATGTCCGGTGCGTACGTCACCGATCCGAGCACACCGCCGAAATACTCGGGGTCCAGCGTCGCGAGCGCCATGCGCGCGACGCTGCCATTGGGCGCCACCTCAATGCGCGCGACGTTCAGCGCGATGCTGCCCAGGTAGGAGCGAAATGGCGCCGAGAGGTAGAGCCTGTCGGCGCGCGGCGCGGCCAGCGCACTGCGAAAATAGTCCCGCTGCTGGAAGTTGCGCCCCAGCAGTTCGGGGCGGCTTGCCGCGACGACCGTGCCGTCGCCACCCATCACGGCCAGCGTGCGCACGCCGGGCATCACGTCGGCCAGCGTGCGCAGCATCGTTTCCCCGCTGCGGTCTGCGGACTGGGGCCACTGGTGGGCGGCTTCCAGCACACTGCGCAGGGCCTGTTCCACGCTTTCGAGCTGCCGGCGGACATGGTGGTCCACGACCTGTGCCTGTGTCTGCAGGCGCGCGCTTTCGGCGA
>DATKFT010000339.1:0-1606 GCA_035544335.1 Pseudorhodoferax sp. | reverse complement strand
CGCCGCACAGGCTGGCGAGCTTGCGCAGGTCACGCCGCGCCAGCAGGTCCATGGGCTGGGCGCAGATGTCCAGCGCGGTGCGCAGCACGGCCTGCCGATCTTCGTCCTCGGCACTGCCGTCGCCTTCGCGCTCGGCATCGGCCAGTTGGTCGCGCAGCTGCAGCGTCAGGCATTCGGCCAGGTCGCGCGCGCCCACGCCCACCGGCTCCAGGCTTTGCAACAGGCGCAGCGCCACGGTGAAGCGGTGCACCAGTTCCTCGCACTCCTCCAGGTTGTCGCCCGCCAGGCCCTGTGCCAGCTCGTCGAGCGGGTCTTCCAGGTAGCCGTCGTCGTTGAGGTTCTCGATCAGAAAGCGCAGCGCGGCACGATCCACCTCGCCCAGGCGCAGGCTCAGGGCCTGGCGGTGCAGATGGTCGGTCAGGCTTTCTGCGCTGCGTGCCAGCTCGGTGGCATCGGTCTCGTCATCGTCACCCTGGCCGCGCGTGCGGCTGGAAGGCGCATCGCTGCCCCAGTCGCGGTCGTCGTTGCCCGAGTTGGTCTGGCCATCTCCTTCCCAGCTCAGGGATTCGGCCGTGCCGGAGGTCTCGACGGCATCGCCGGAGGATGTGTCCGACGGCGCCTCCCATTCCACCGCAGCCGATGGCTGGTCCGCACGGCTTTCCTGGAAGGAGTCCGCGGCGTCGGCGCCGGGCGCCGCAGGCTCCGGGGCGCTGCTTGCCGCTTCGTGGTCGCCGTCGTCGTTCGCCAGCTCCAGGAAGGGGTTGTCGCCCAGCATCTGCTCCACTTCCTGCGCCAGCTCCAGCGTGGACAGCTGCAGCAGCTGTATCGACTGCTGCAGTTGCGGGGTGAGCGAAAGATGCTGGGAGACGCGCAGCGACAGTCCGGGCTTCAAGCGGCAGCTCCTTCGCGCAGGCAATCTCGCAGACGGGCCAGGCAGGGCATGGCGCTACATCCGGAAGTGTTCGCCGAGGTAGACGCGCCGCACTTCGGCGTTGTCCACGATCTCCTCGGGTGTGCCTTGGGCCAGCACATGGCCGTCGCTGATGATGAAGGCATGGTCGCAGATGCCCAGCGTCTCGCGCACGTTGTGGTCGGTGATGAGCACGCCGATGCCGCGCGCCTTGAGAAAGCCGATGATGCGCTGGATCTCGATCACGGCGATGGGGTCGATGCCGGCGAAGGGCTCGTCCAGCAGGATGAAACGCGGCTGCGTGGCCAGGGCACGTGCAATCTCGACGCGGCGGCGTTCGCCACCCGACAGCGCCAGCGCGGGCGATGCGCGCAGATGGTCCACGCGCAGTTCCTGCAGCAGCGCCGTCAGGCGCTCCTCGATGACGCTGCGCGCCAGCGGCCGGCCCTGCTCATCCCTTTGCAGCTCCAGCACGGCGCGCACGTTGTCCTCGACGCTGAGCTTGCGAAAGATCGATGCCTCTTGCGGCAGGTAGGACAGGCCCAGGCGCGAGCGCTGGTGGATGGGCATGTTTCCCACGGCCTGTCCGTCGATGAAGATGTCGCCGCCGTCGCTGCGCACCAGGCCCACGATCATGTAGAACGAGGTGGTCTTGCCCGCGCCGTTGGGGCCCAGCAGGCCCACGACCTCGCCCTT
>DATKFT010000338.1:0-6266 GCA_035544335.1 Pseudorhodoferax sp. | reverse complement strand
CAGCTCCATGAGCAGGCGCAGCACCTGGGCCTGCACCGACACGTCTAGGGCCGAGACCGACTCGTCGGCCACCAGCACCTTGGGCTCCAGCGCCAGCGCGCGCGCGATGCCGATGCGTTGGCGCTGGCCGCCCGAGAACTGGCTCGGATGGCGGTCGAAGGCCGAGGGGTCCAGCCCCACGAGCGACAGCAGCTCGCGCGTGCGCGCATCGGCGGTCCTGGCGTCCACACCGTTGGTGCGCGGGCCGTCGCCGATGATGCGGCCCACGGTGTGGCGCGGGTTCAGCGAGGCGAACGGGTCCTGGAAGATCATCTGCACGTCCTTGCGCAGCGGGCGGAACGCGCGCTCGGACAGCGCCGCGAGGTCCGTGCCGTTGAACAGGATGCGGCCCCCGTCGATGTCGGTCAGCCGCAGCAGGCACTTGCCGATGGTGGACTTGCCCGAGCCCGATTCGCCGACGATGCCCAGCGTCTCGCCCTTGCGCACCGAGAAGCTCACGCCGTCCACGGCCTTGACCACGCGCGGCGACCAGCGGCTGCCGCTGCGGTAGGTCTTGCGCAGGTCCTCGATCTGCAGCACCACGGGCGCCTGGCAGGCCTGCGTCTCGTCGGCGCGCTGGCGTGGCACGGCCGCGATCAGGCGCCGCGTGTAGGGATGCACGGGCGCATTGAGCACCTGCTGGGCCGCGCCCTGCTCCACCACCAGGCCCTTTTCCATCACGACGACGCGGTCCGCGATCTCGGCGACCACGCCGAAGTCGTGCGTGATGAACATCACGCCCATGCCCTTGTCGCGCTGGATGCGCTTGATCAGCGCGAGGATCTGCGCCTGGGTCGTCACGTCGAGCGCGGTGGTCGGCTCGTCGGCGATCAACAGCCGCGGCTCCAGCACCAGCGCCATCGCGATGACCACGCGCTGGCGCTGGCCGCCCGACAGGCGGAACGGGTAGGCCCCCGCCAGCGTGGCCGGATCGGGCAGGCCGACGAACTCCAGCATCTCGAGCACGCGCCGGTGCCCTGCCTCCCCCGGGTAGGCCTGGTGGGCGCGCATCACCTCCAGGATCTGGTCGCCGATGGTCATGACCGGGTTCAGCGCCGACAGCGGCTCCTGGAACACCATGCCCATGTCCTTGCCGCGCATGCCCAGCAGGCTGGACTCGGGCAGGGTCAGCAGGTCCTGGCCCATGAACTGGATGCGTCCGCTCTGCGGCTGCAGCTCGCGTGGCAGCAGGCCCATGATCGCGTTGGCGCTCATGGACTTGCCGGAGCCGGATTCGCCGACGATGCACAGGATCTCGCCCTCGTGCAGCGCGTAGCTCACGTCCTGCACCGCGAAGGCGCGGTCGCTGCCGCGCGCCGGCAGCGGCACACTGAGGCCTTGCACGCGCAGCAGCGGCATGGCGGTCGAAGAATGGTTTGACATGGCAGCCATGCTGGTCTCGTGCTCCGCTCTCATCTCATTCACCGCGCTTGCGCAGTTGCGGGTTGAGCGCGTCGTTGAGGCCCTCCCCGATCAGGTTGATGGCCAGCACGGTGAGCACGATCGCGACGCCGGGCGCGATGCTGAGCCACCAGGACTGGCGGATCACGCTGCGCGCCGAGCCGATCATGAAGCCCCAGCTCATCGCGTTGCGGTCGCCCAGACCCAGGAAGGACAGCGCGGCCTCGGTCAGGATCGCCGTGGCGACCATGAAGGAGCCCATGACGATGATGGGCGACACCGCGTTCGGCAGGATCTGCGTGAAGATGATGCGCAGCGGCCCCTGGCCGATCACGCGGGCCGCCTGCACGAACTCGCGCTCGCGCAGCGCCAGGAACTCGCCGCGCACCAGCCGGGCCACGGGGGGCCAGGACACCAGTGCGATGGCGCCGACGATCGAGGGCAGCGTGGGGCTCAGGATGGCCACCACGAGCACGGCCATCACGAGCTGCGGCACGGTTTGGAAGAACTCGGTGATGCCCATCAGCGCGTCGTCCACCATGCCGCCGGCGTAGCCGGCCAGCGCGCCCACGGTCACGCCCACGACCAGGGCCACGAAGGTCGCCATGAAGCCCACCAGCAGCGACACGCGCGCGCCGTGCACGATGCCGGCCATCACGTCGCGCCCCAGCGGGTCCGTCCCCATGGGATGGGCCATGTCGGTGAACGGCAGGATCATGGGCTTGGCGACCATCATCCAGGGCGACTGCTGGTAGAGCACCGAGGCCAGCAGCGCCACCAGCGCGATCACGGCGAAGATGGCCAGCCCCACGAGGGCGCCCGGGTTCTTGAGGTAGTGTTGTGCAAGCGACTTCATGCCTTGGCTCCCGACATGGATCCGAACCCGATGCGCGGGTCCAGCAAGCGATAGACCAGATCGGCCAGCAGGTTGAAGCCGACCACCATCGCCGACGTGATCAGGAAGGCGCCGAGCAGCAGCTGGTAGTCCCGCTGCATGAGCGCGTCGAACATCAACCGGCCCACCCCGGGCCAGCCGAACACGGTCTCGATCAGGATGGCGCCGCCCGCCAGCTGGCCCAGCTGCACGCCCGCGAAGGTCACGACCGGCATCAGCGCGTTGCGCAGCACATGCACGCGCAGCACGCGGCCCGAGGCCACGCCCTTGGCACGCGCGGTCTTCACGAAGTCCATGCCCATCACCTCCAGCATGGCCGCGCGCGTGAGGCGGGCGTAGACGGCCGTGAAGAAGGTGGCCAGCGAGGCCGCGGGCAGCACCAGGTGCATGCCGATGTCGCGCACGCGCTCCCAGCCCGTGTAGCCCGCGCTCACGGTTTCCATGCCGAAGGCGGGAAACCAGCCCAGCAGCACCGAGAACACGATCACGGCCATCAGCGACAGCCAGAACAGCGGCACCGCGTAGAGCAGCATCGCGCCCGACATGACCACGCTGTCCAGCCAGCGGTGGCGGTTCTCGTAGCGTGTGCGCGCCGCCACCGCGCCCAGCAGCACGCCGGCCGTGATCGACAGCGCGAAGGAGGCCGCCATCAGCAGCAGCGTGGCGGGCAGGCGGTCCAGGATCAGGTCCAGCACCGGCATGTGGTTGCGGTAGGAGTAGCCCAGGTCGAACTGCAGCACGCCCTTGATGTACAGGCCCAGCTGCACGAGCAAGGGCTGGTTCAGGCCGAACTGCTCGCGCAGCCGCTCGACGAACTGCGGATCGCTGGCGCCGGATTCGCCGGCCAGGATCATGGCGGGATCCCCCGGCGCGAGCCGCACCAGGAAGAAGTTCACCACCACCACACCCAACATGACGAGCAGGGCCTTGCCCAGCTTGCTCGCCAGAAAACTCAAGAAATTCATCGGGGATGTCCCACAAAACACACCGGCCTCGCGCAGGAGGCCGGTGCGCAGGCCGTCACTTCTGGATGTAGACCGTGTCCAGGCTTTCCGTCAGGCTGTGGCTGGAGCTCACCACGTTCTTCACGCTCACGGCCGACAGGGTCGGGAACTCGATGTCCATGAGCCAGTTGTTGGCCACGTCCTGCGCCAGGATCACCTGCAGTTCCTCGTAGATGCGGCGGCGCTGCTCAGGGTCCAGCTCGACGGCCCCGCGCGCCCACAGCTCGTCGGCCTTGGCGTTGCTGTAGCCCTGGTTGTTGGCGAACGGGCTGCCCTTGACGATGTTGTGGCTCACGTACAGACGCTCCACGCCCAGCGCCGGATCGCCATACTGGTAGGGCAGGTTCATCGTCATGTCGAAATCCCAGTTGCTGACCTTGCTGGCCCAGGTGCCGCCATCGCCTGCCGCGATGTCCACGCGGAAGCCGATCTGCTCCATCATCTGCTTGGTGTATTCGATCAGGCGCTCGTAGTTGCCGCCCAGCCCCATGCTCGTGAAGCGCACCGGGGTCTTGCCCACGTCCACGCCCGACTCCTTGATCAGCGCCTTGGCCCGGGCCAGGTCGAACGGGTACTGCGGCACGTTCTGCGTGGTGTAGAACATCTCGGTCGACGAGAACACGCCCGTGGCAGGCCGGTTCTGGCCCTCGAACACCGTCTCCACGATGAACCTGCGGTCCAGCGCGTGCTGGATGGCCTGGCGCACCTTCACGTTGTCGAACGGCGGTTTGCGCATGTTGAGCTGCAGGTGCAGCGTGGGCGAGAACAGGTTCCAGCCCTTGACGGTGTAGTTCACGCCCGGCGTCTTCTGCAGGCGCTTGATGTCCGAGACCTCCAGATCGCCACCCCGGACGACCTGCACCACGCCCTTTTCGAGCGCCACGGCGCGCGAGGCGGCATCGGGCATCACGTGGAAGACCACGCCGTCCAGGTAGGGCAGGCCCTTCTTCCAGTAGTTCGGATTGCGTTCCAGCTTCACGTAGGCGCCGCGCTTCCATTCCTTGAACACGAAGGGACCGGTGCCGGTGGGCTTCTGGTTGGCCGGGTTGGTCGCGTAGTCCTTCCCGTCGTACAGGTGCTTGGGCATCATGGGCATGGTGCCGACCTCGAACGCCGAGATGAAGGGCGGGAACGGCTTCTTGAGCTTGATCTCCACCGTGTGGGTGCCCGTGGCCTTCACCGACTCCATGTGCTTGTTCAGCGTGCTGCGCGTGCGCGCATGCACGGCCGGCAGCATCTTGCCGATGCTGAACTCCACGTCGGCCGCCGTGAACGGCTGGCCATCGTGCCATTTCACGCCTTCCTGCAGCTGGAACACATAGGTCAGGCCGTCGGGCGAGATGGTCCAGGACTTGGCCAGCTCGGCGCGCGGCTTCAGGTCTTCGCCGTAGGTCAGCAGGCCCTGGAAGACCTTGCTGCCCATGTACTGGGACGCCACCATGGAGTTGCTGGCCAGGATCATGTTGGGTGGCTCCGGGCTGGCGATCAGGTTCAGCGTGCCGCCGGGGGTCTGGGCGGCGGCCATGCCGGCCAGTCCGCAGAACGCCAGCACGCCCGCCAGCGTGGCGCGCAGGGACATGGCCAGCGTCCGCGGGTGGCTTGCCGGCACTGCGCGCAAGGCGCCATCGTGGTCCCGGCCTGCGGGGGATGCGGGTTTCAGCTTCTTCATGGTTTGCCTCCTGGTCTTGACAGATCAGCGCCGACGATATGCGATAAGCGGTATCTTCATAAGGTCCAGTTTTTAAATTTTAGATGGAGCCACTTTGAGCCTCTCCGCACTTTCGGACTACCTGCTCCAGCATCTGGACCGGGACAACGCCACGGTGCCGCTGAACCGGCAGATCTACGACGTGATGCGCCAGGCCATCCTGCACGGCGACTGGGCGGCCGGCGTGCGCCTGCCCTCCTCGCGGCAGCTGGCCGACGACGTGGGCCTGGCGCGCAACACCGTGCTGCATGCCTACCAGCAGCTGCTGGCCGAGGGCTACATCAGCACGCGCTCGGGCAGTGGCACCTTCGTCTCGGACACGCTGCCCGACCAGCTGCCGGCGCGCTCGCGCGCCAGTGCCCAGCAGCCCGCCAACCTGGGCGAGGGCATCTCGCGGCGCGGGCAGCGCGTGGTGCTGGACGCGGGCATCAGCAACAGCCCCTCGGGCGCCTTCGCGCTGGGCGTGTCGGACACCTCGGCGTTTCCGCAGGCCACCTGGGCACGCCTGATCGGGCGCCGCTGGCGCTACTCGCCACCCGAGCTGCTCAAGTACGCGCACGACGGTGGCTACCTGCCGCTGCGCCAGGCGCTGGCCGACCACCTGCGGCTGGCGCGTTCCGTGAACTGCACACCCGAGCAGATCGTCATCACGACCAGCATCCAGCAGTCCATCGGGCTGATCGCGCAGATGCTGGCCGACGTGGGCGACCAGGTCTGGGTGGAAGAGCCCGGCTACCGCGCCGCGCGCAACCTGCTGCGCGCGAGCGGCCTGCAGCCCGTGCCCATTGCGGTGGACGAGGAAGGCCTCGCGCCGCAGACCGAGGAGATGCGCGAGGCGCCGCGCCTGATCTATGTCACGCCCTCGCACCAGTTCCCGCTGGGCATGGTCATGAGCCTGGCGCGCCGGCGCATGCTGCTGGAGTACGCACACCAGCGCAACGCCTGGATCCTCGAGGACGACTACGACAGCGAGTTCCGCTTCGAGGGCCGCCGGCTGGCCTCGCTGCAGGGCTGGACGAGTACGGCCGCGTGGTCTACATGGGCTCGCTCTCCAAGTCGCTGTTCCCGGGGGTGCGCACGGGCTATGTGGTGCTGCCGACGGCCGTCATGCGCGACTGCGCGGCCGGCTTTGCCGAGCTGTACCGCGACGGCCAGCTGATCCAGCAGGCCGCGCTGGCCGACTTCATGACCGAAGGCCACTACGCCACGCACATCCGGC
>DATKFT010000337.1:0-2920 GCA_035544335.1 Pseudorhodoferax sp. | reverse complement strand
AGGAACTTCTCCATGTCTTTGTTCTCCGCCGTCGAGATGGCACCGCGCGACCCGATCCTGGGTCTGAACGAACAGTTTGCCGCCGACACCAACCCCAACAAGGTCAACCTGGGCGTGGGCGTGTACTACGACGACAACGGCAAGCTGCCCCTGCTGGCCTGCGTGCAGAAGGCCGAACGCGCCATGATGGAAGCGCCCAAGGCCCGCGGCTACCTGCCCATCGACGGCATCGTCGCCTATGACAACGCCGTCAAGAACCTCGTATTTGGGGCCGACAGCGAGCCTGTCAAGAGCGGCCGCGTCGCGACCATCCAGGCCCTGGGCGGCACGGGTGGCCTGAAGATCGGCGCCGACTTCCTCAAGCATCTGAACCCTCAGGCGAAGGTGCTGATCAGCGACCCGAGCTGGGAGAACCACCGTGCGCTGTTCACGCAGGCAGGCTTCGAGGTCCAGAGCTACCGCTACTACGACGCTGCCAAGCGTGGTGTGGATTTCGACGGCATGCTGGCCGACCTCAAGGCCGCCGCACCCGGCACCGTGGTCGTGCTGCACGCCTGCTGCCACAACCCGACCGGCTATGACATCACGCCCGCCCAATGGGACCAGGTGATTGCCACGGTCAAGGCCGGCCAGCTCGTGCCCTTCCTGGACATGGCCTACCAGGGCTTCGGCCAGGGCATCGCCGAAGACGGCGTGGCCGTGGCCAAGAGCGTGGCGGCCGGTCTCACGTTCTTCGTCTCGACCTCGTTCAGCAAGAGCTTCAGCCTGTACGGCGAGCGCGTCGGCGCGCTGTCGGTGCTCTGCCAGGACAAGGAAGAGGCCGGCCGCGTGCTGAGCCAGCTCAAGATCATGATCCGCACCAACTACAGCAACCCGCCCACCCACGGCGGCAGCGTGGTGGCGGCCGTGCTCAACACGCCCGAACTGCGCGGGCTGTGGGAAGAGGAACTGGCCGGCATGCGCACCCGCATCAAGGAAATGCGCGTCGCCCTCGTCGCCAAGCTCCAAGCCGCCGGTGTGCAGCAGGACATGGGCTTCATCACGACCCAGGTCGGCATGTTCAGCTACTCGGGCCTGTCCAAGGACCAGATGGTGCGCCTGCGCAACGAGTTCGGCGTGTACGGCACCGACACCGGCCGCATGTGCGTGGCCGCGCTGAACAGCAAGAACATCGACTACGTCTGCGCCAGCATCGCCAAGGTCATCTGACCGGCAACGGCCCCACGGAAAACGCCGCGCGCCGCGCGGCGTTTTTCATGGCCGATCAGCCGAAGAACCAGTAGCACACGCCGATCGAGGCCAGGATGCCCGCGGCATCGGCCAGCACCGCGCAAGCGACGGCATGCCGCGCGCGCTGGATGCCGACCGCACCAAAGTACACCGCCAGCACATAGAACGTCGTCTCGGTGCTGCCCTGCACCGTGGCCGCCAGCAAGGCAGCGAAGCTGTCCACGCCCTGGCTCTGCATGGTCTCGAGCAGCAGCGCACGTGCCGCGCTGCCCGAGAAGGGCTTGACCAGCGCCGTGGGCATGGCATCGACGAAACGCGTGTCCCAGCCCGCCAGCGCCACCAGGCCACGCAGGCCGTCCAGCGCCAGATCGAGCGCACCCGAGGCCCGCAGCACGCCCACCGCGCACAGCATGGCGACCAGGTAGGGCAGCAGGTTCTTGGCCACATCGAAGCCTTCCTTGGCCCCGTCAACGAAGGCCTCGTAGACCGGCACGCGGCGCAGCGCGCCGGCCAGCAGGAATGCCAGCACGATGGCGAACATCGTCAGATTGCCCAGCAACGAGGACAGTGCGGCCAGCGCGGTCGCCGACAGGCCAGCCAACAGCGCCATGAAGCCCCCCATGAGCAAGGCGCCCGGGATGAGATAGGCCAGCACGACCGGGTCCCAGAGCCGCAGGCGCTGCACGGCGGCCACGGCCAGCAGGGCCACCAGCGTGCCGGCCGCATTGGCCAGCAGGATGGGCAGGAACACCAGCGTGGGATCGGGTGCGCCCTGCTGGGCGCGGTACATGAAGATGCTGACCGGCAGCAGCGTGAGTGCCGAGGCATTCAACACCAGGAACAGCACCTGCGCGTCGCTGGCCACGGTCTTGCTGGGATTGATCTCCTGCAGCGAACGCATGGCCTTGAGCCCGATCGGCGTGGCGGCGTTGTCCAACCCCAGCGCGTTGGCCGCGAAGTTCAGCGTGATCAAGCCGAGCGACGGATGGCCCGGCGGCACCTGGGGCATCAGCCGGCATAGCAGCGGCGACAGCATGCGCGCCAGCCAGTTGACCAGGCCCGCCTGCTCGGCCACGCGCAGGAAGCCCAGCCACAGCGTCAAGGTGCCGAACAGCAGCACCATGACCTCGACCGACAGCTTGGCCATGGCAAACAGCGCTTGCACCATCGCGGCAAACACCTCGGCATCGCCGCCGACCAGCCAACGCCAGCCCGCGCATGCGCCTGCCGTGGCGAAGAAGCCCAGCCACAAGCTGTTCAGCATGCTGCTCTGGGCCCTCGCGTCATGCCAGGCAGTGTAGTGGCGGCCACCCGGGCTCCGATGCAGGGAAGATCCCGCGGCCAGACATGACAAAGTCCACGCCGCCGACACAGAAGTTGGTGTTTACCGTCATGCGCGGACGTCTGGCAACTGCTATATTGCTGCAGTGCAACACACGCTGTTGCCGTCCCACGCCCCCCAGCCCCCCCCCTCCCCCACGCGATGCTGTACCAGATCTACGAAGCCCAGCGCTCCCTGATGGAGCCGTTCGCCGAGTTTGCCAATGCCGCCTCCAAGCTGTTCGGCAGCACGGCATCGCCATTGGGCCAGAACCCGTTCGCCCAGCGCGTGGCCGCCGGCTACGACCTGCTCTACCGCTTGGGCAAGGACTATGAGAAGCCGGTCTTCGGCCTGCAGACCGTGGAGGTG
>DATKFT010000336.1:0-4212 GCA_035544335.1 Pseudorhodoferax sp. | reverse complement strand
GTGGCCCGCGCTGTTGACCAGCACGTCCACGCGGCCCCAGCGCTGCAGCACCTGGTCCACGAGCCGGGCCATGTCGGCGGTCGACTGGTTGGAGCCCGTGACGCCGATGCCGCCCAGCTCGGCCGCGAGCGCCTCGCCCTTGCCCGAGGACGACAGGATGCCGACCCGGAAGCCATCGGCCGCCAGGCGCCGCGCGCTGGCCGCGCCCATGCCGCTGCCACCGGCCGTGATGATTGCCACTTTTTCTACTGCCATGCTCCTGCCCTTCACGCCGCGGTGCACCGGAAGCGGTGCACACCTTCCTTGGCACATGCACGTGATGCTAGGGCGATGGGTTCCGGAAAGCGGCAAGTTTGGATCGCGTAATCCAGTAGAAAATCTACTGGATGACCACGCCCCTGTTCCAGCTGCCATCGCTGCATGCGCTGCGCGCGTTCGAGGCCGCGAGCCGGCACCTGAACTTCCGCCTGGCGGCCGAGGAGCTGGGCGTGACGCAGAGTGCCGTCGCCCAGCAGATCCGTGGCCTGGAGGCCGAGCTGGGCCTGCGCTTGTTCGAGCGCGGTCCGCGCAGCCTGGCGCTGACCGGCAACGGCACGCGCTACGTCGCCAGCGTGCGCCGCGCGTTCGAGCTGCTGGCCGAGGCCACGCAGGCGCTGCGGCCCGAGCCCTGGCGCCTGACCATCAGCGTGACGCCGAGCCTGGCCACCAAGTGGCTGATCCCGCGCCTGCCCGATTTCGTCGCCGCCCACGCCGGGACTGATCTGCGCATCCTGGCGACCGAGCGCCTGTCGCATTTCCAGGCCGATGCCGTGGACCTGGCCGTGCGGCTGGGTCGGCCGCCCTTCGGGCCGGGGCTCAACGCCGAGCTGCTGTTCGAGGACCGCCTGGTCGCCGTCGCGAGCCCGCACCTGCTCGCAAGGCTGGGGCACCCGGGGCAGACAGGAAACCTGGACGGCCACGCGCTGCTGCACGATGCCCACGAGGCCTGGCCCGAGTTCCTGCAGCGGGTCCTGCCGCAGGCCAGGCCCGTCGCGGCCAAGAACATCCGCTTCAACCAGACCGCGCTGGCGATCGACGCGGCGCTGGCCGGCCAGGGTCTGGCGCTGGTGCATCCGGCCTTCGTCGCGGCAGACATCGCGGCCGGCCGGCTCGTGCAGGTCTTTCCCGACGCGCTGCGCACGGGCATGGGGTTCTACGTCGTGTTTCCGCGCCGGCCGCGGCAGGCCGGGCCGCTCGCGCAGGTGCGGGACTGGCTGCTGGGGCAGGCACTGTCCTCGGGCTGACCCGCGGTGCCCCACTCCACCGCCGTGGCCCAGGGCCGGCGCCGGGCCCCTACCCCACCGTGCCCACGATGCTGATCTCGCGCTGCTCCGGGATCTCGTTGTACGAGAGCACGGCCAGCCCCGGCGCAAACAGCCGTGCGTAGCGCGCCAGCAGCGGCCGGATCTGCGGCATCACGAGGAGCAGCGGGGGCGCGGCCTGTTGTTTCATCTGGTCGCGCGCCAGCGGCATATGGGTCTGCAATTGCGACAGCAGATTGGGGTCGACCGGGAAGTTGTCCAGCGCCACCTTCGCGCCGCCCTGGCGCGCCTGGTTCAGCGCGCCCAGCAGCATGTTCTCGAGTTCGCCCGTCAGGCTGAAGACCTGCAGCTCGGGCCGCTGACCGGCCAGCGACTCGACGATCTGGCGCCGCAGCGCGCAGCGCACTTCGGCCGCCAGCAGGATGGGGTCCTTGGTGGTCTCCGCAGTCTCCAGCAGGCTGGTGGCGATCGGCACGACGTCCTTGAGCGACACGTTCTCGGCCAAAAGCGTGCGGAACACCTTGAGCAGCTGCACATGCGTCATGGCCTTGCCCAGCGCCTCCGCGAGCCGCGGCGCCTGGCCGGCCAGGCGTTCCATGAGTTCGCCGGCGTCCTCGTGGTTGAAGAGCTCGGCCAGGTTCTCGCGCAGCAGCTTGCTGACATGCGTGGCGATCACGCTGGGGCCGTCCACGACCTGGTAGCCCATGCCCAGCGCATGGGCCTTGTTGTCCGGTTCGATCCAGACCACGGCCAACCCGTAGGCCGGATCCACGCCCGGCACGCCGTCGACCTGGCCATACAGCTGCGGCGACGGCACTGCCATCAGGCGGTCGGCCTGCAGTTCGGCCCGCGCCAGCACGCTGCCGCGCAGCAGCACTGCGTATTGCGTGGGCTTGAGTCCCAGGTCGTCGCGCACATAGACCTGCGGCAGCACCACGCCCAGGTTTTCCGACATGCTCTGGCGCAGCCCCTGCAGCCGCTTGACGAGCGGCGCCCCCTGGGCCTGGTCCAGCATGTGGACGAGCCGGTAGCCCAGCGTCACCGTCAACGCGTCCACGCGCGGCAGGCTGCGCCAGTCCAGGTCGGCCGGTGGCTCGGCCGTCAGCAGCGCCGTGCCCAGCGCGCCCACGTCGGTCCCCTCCTGGGGCCTGGCCTGGCGCTGGGCCATGCGCCAGGCCACATAGCCCAGCACGGCGGCAAAACCCAGGAAGCTGGCCCAGGGCATGCCCGGGATCAGGCCCAGCACCAGCATCAGCCCGGCCGCGCTGTACAGCGCCTGCGGCGAGGCCAGCAGCTGCTGACCGATCTGGGTCTGCAGATCGCCTGCGTCGCTCACACGCGTCACGATGATGGCAGCCGCAGACGACAGCAGCAGCGCCGGAATCTGTGCGACCAGGCCGTCGCCGATGGTCAGCAGCGCGTACTGGCGGAAGGCGTCGCCGAACGACAGGTCGTGCATCAGCGAGCCGATGGCCACGCCGCCGATCATGTTGATCAGCAGGATCAGGATGCCGGCGATGGCGTCGCCGCGCACGAACTTGGACGCGCCGTCCATCGCGCCATAGAAGTCGGCCTCGGTGGCAACCTCGCGGCGGCGCGTCTGCGCCTGCGCCTGGTTGATGAGACCGGCGTTCAGATCGGCATCGATGGCCATCTGCTTGCCCGGCAGCGCGTCCAGCGTGAAGCGCGCCGAGACCTCGGAGATCCGCTCGGCGCCCTTGGTCACCACGACGAAGTTGATGATCATGAGGATCACGAACACCACCAGCCCGACCACGAAGTTGCCGCCGATCACGACGTTGCCGAAGGCCTCGATCACCTGGCCGGCCGCGTGTGTTCCCTCGTGCCCATGCAGCAGCACCACGCGCGTGGATGCCACGTTCAGTGCCAGGCGCAGCAGCGTGGTGGCCAGGATGATGGTCGGGAAGCTCGAAAAATCCAGCGGCCGCTGCACCGCCACGGCGATCAGGATCACGATCATCGCCAGCACGATGTTGAACGTGAACAGCACGTCCAGCGCCATCGGCGGCAGCGGCAGGATGATCATGGCCAGCAGGGCCAGCACCAGCAGGGGCGCCATGGCGCGGGTGCGGCGCAGCGCCGCGAGCAATTCAGCGAACGTCAATTTCATGTCGGTCTTTTGCGGCACCGCCTGGCGCCGGGACGATCACGGGCGTCGGTGGCGCCGGATGGGCGGAGGTCATAGTTCGGGTACAGGCAGCTGCGCAGGCAGGCCCGGAGGATGCGGGCGCCGGCCGGACTGGAAGGCCTTGAGCTGCAGCACATAGTTCAGGACCAGGGCCACAGCCGCGTACAGCGCCACCGGAATCTGCTGCTGCACCTGGCTGGTCTTGTAGATCGCGCGGGCCAGGGGCGGCTGGCTCACGACCTCCACGCCGTGTTGGCGCGCGAGCTGGCGGATGTACAAGGCCATCTCGTCCACGCCCTTGGCCACGACGAAGGGCGCCTGCGCGCGCTTGTCGTCGTACTTCAGGGCCACGGCGTAGTGTTCGGGGTTGACGATGACCACGTCGGCCTGCGGCACGGTCTTGTTCAGGCCGCGGCGCGCCATCTGCAGCTGCAGCTGGCGGATGCGGCTCTTGACCTCGGGGCGGCCCTCGGTGGTCTTGTGCTCTTCCTTGATGTCCTGCTTGCTCATGCGTTGCTGGCGCATGAAGAAGAAGACCTGCACGGGAAGATCCAGCGCTGCGAACAGCACGAACACCAGCACCATGGCCACCACGCCGGACAGCAGCAGGCCCATGCCCTTGGCGATGTCGGTGACCGCCGCACGGCGCGCCTTGGCCAGGGTCAGGGCCTCGTCCTGGCGGTGGGCGTAGGCGTTGATCAGCAGCTGCAAGCGGCGCTCGGTGTCGTCCTCGCTGTCGAACTTGGCCACGCCCTTCAGGCG
>DATKFT010000335.1:0-6275 GCA_035544335.1 Pseudorhodoferax sp. | reverse complement strand
GATCCGCCGCATCCCCAAGGCCGCGATGGCCGCGCCAGCCGGCCCGGCCGATGCCGTGCGCCTGAACAAGCGCATGGCCGACGAACGGCTGTGCTCGCGCCGCGAAGCCGACGAGTGGATCGAGCGCGGCTGGGTCCGCGTGAACGGTCAGCCGGCCGTCATGGGCCAGAAGGTCACGGCCGCCGACCGCATCACCGTCGAACGCGCGGCGCAGGGCCAGCAGGCGCGCCAGGTCACCATCCTGCTGCACAAGCCTGTCGGCTACGTCAGCGGACAGGCCGAGGACGGCCACGCACCGGCTGTCACATTGGTGACGGCGCAGAACCGCTGGGCCGAGGACCGCGCGCCGATGCGTTTTTCCGGCGCCCAGTTGCGTGGCCTGGCGCCGGCCGGGCGCCTGGACATCGACTCCGTAGGGCTCTTGGTGCTGACGCAGGACGGGCGCGTCGCACGCCAGCTGATCGGCGAAGACGCGCAGATGGACAAGGAATACCTCGTGCGCGTGCAATGGGGCGAGCGTGCGCTGGATGTGCGTGCGGCCTTCCCGCCGGCCCAGCTCGCGCGTTTGCGGCACGGACTGTCCCTGGACGGCAAGCCGCTCAAGCCCGCCGTGGTCGAGTGGGAAAACGCCGAGCAGCTGCGCTTCGTGCTGACGGAGGGCAAGAAGCGTCAGATCCGCCGCATGTGCGAACAGGTCGGGCTCAAGGTCGTGGGACTCAAGCGGATCCGCATGGGCCGCGTGCTGCTGGGCCGGCTGCCGCCGGGGCAGTGGCGCTACCTCGCCCCGGGCGAGCAGTTCTGAGCCCCATCGGTCGCGCGAAACCGCCGCCCCGGCGGCCGCGCGTCCGGTGCCGCGCCTTCAGTCGTCGCTGAGCACCGCCTGGTAGATCAGCGCGCCCAGCACGGCGCCCACGATGGGTGCCACCCAGAACACCCAGAGCTGGTCGATCGCACCCGTGCTGGCGAACAGCGCCGGTCCCGTGCTGCGTGCCGGGTTGACCGAGGTGTTGGACACCGGGATCGACACCAGGTGGATCAGCGTCAGGCACAGCCCGATGGACAGGCCCGCGAAGCCGCCCTGTGCACGCTTGGCCGTGCTGCCCAAAATGACGAGCAGGAACACGGCGGTCAGCACGACCTCGGCGACCAGCACGGCCGTCAGGCTGTAGTGGCCCGGCGACAGCTCGCCGAAGCCGTTGCTGGCAAAACCGCCGACCTCGAAGTCCGGCTTGCCGCTGGCGATCAGGTACAGCACGCCAGCCGCCGCGACAGCGCCCAGCACCTGGGCGATGACGTAGCCCGGCAGCTCGGCCCAGCGGAAACGCCCGCCGACCGCCAGGCCCACCGAGACGGCCGGGTTGAAATGTCCGCCCGAGATCGGCCCGAACGCGTAGGCGCCCGTCAGCACGGTGAGGCCGAAGGCCAGCGACACGCCCAGCAGGCCGATGCCCACCTGCGGGAACGCCGCCGCCAGCACGGCGCTGCCGCAGCCGCCGAAGGTGAGCCAGAACGTGCCGAGGAATTCGGCGGTCCACTTCTTGATGTTGCTGTCCATTTGTGCTTCTTTCTTGACGAGGATGAACGGGGGCATGCACGCCGCCGCACAAAATTCTCGGCACCTGCTTGCATGCACGTCGTAACAAACTCTGTACTCTTTGTAACCAGTTGCCGCGCAGCGACGGATTACTTCACGGCTTGAAGTTTTTTCGACGCGCCCATAATTGCGGCCCTGCCCGGCGCCGCCGTGGCCCAGACCCCTGACCTACAAGACATGACCAAGCAAACCCTGTCGTTCCAGGCCGAGGTGGCCCAGCTGCTGCACCTCGTCACGCACGCGCTGTACTCCAACCCTGAAATCTTCCTGCGCGAGCTGATCTCCAATGCCTCGGACGCCTGCGACAAGCTGCGCTTCGAGGCGCTCAACGACGGCAAGCTCTACGAGGACGCACCGAACCTGGAAGTGCGCGTCTCCTTCGACAAGGAGGCCAAGACGCTGACCATCACCGACAACGGCATCGGCCTGTCGCAGGACGAGGCGATCGCCAACCTCGGGACCATCGCCAAGAGCGGCACCAAGGAGTTCATGGGCAAGCTCAGCGGGGACCAGAAGGTCGATGCGCAGCTGATCGGCCAGTTCGGTGTGGGCTTCTACTCGGGCTTCATCGTCGCCGACAAGATCACCGTGGAATCGCGCCGCGCGGGCCTGGCGCCCGAACAAGGCGTGCGCTGGGTGTCCGGCGGCACGGGCGACTTCGAGGTCGAGGCCATCACGCGCGCCGCGCGCGGCACCAGCGTCACGCTGCACCTGCGCGCCGACGCCGAGGAATACCTCAACACCTGGAAGCTCAAGTCCATCGTCGGCAAGTACTCCGACCACATCTCGCTGCCCATCCTGATGCGCAAGGAAGAGTGGAAGGAAGGCGAGGAGGGCAAGGGCGGCGACATGGTCCTGCTTGATGAGTGGGAGACCGTCAACAAGGCCACGGCCCTGTGGTCGCGGCCCAAGAAGGACATCACGGCCGAAGAGTACGACGAGTTCTACAAGCAGATCAGCTACGACCACGAAGCACCGCTCACGCACACGCACAACCGCGTGGAGGGCAGCACCGAGTACACGCAGCTGCTCTACATCCCGGCCAAGGCGCCGATGGACCTGTGGAACCGCGACAAGAAGGGCGGCCTGAAGCTCTACGTCAAGCGCGTGTTCATCATGGACGAGGCCGAGGCCCTGCTGCCCAGCTACCTGCGCTTCGTCAAGGGCGTGATCGACTCGGCCGACCTGCCGCTCAACGTGAGCCGCGAGCTGCTGCAGGAAAGCCGCGACGTGCGCGCGATCCGCGACGGCAACACGCGCCGCGTGCTGTCCATGCTGGAAGACCTGGCCAAGAAGCAGAAGACCACGCCCGAAAGCCAGGAAGGCAAGATCGACGTGGGTTCGGGCGATGCCGTGCCGGCGCCCGAGCCGACCGAGGCCTTGAACGAGGTCACCGACGTGGTGGACAAGAGCGCCACCACCACGGCAGCCGACGCCTCCGCGCAGTTCGCCGACGAGTCGGACAAGTACGCGCGCTTCTACGCCGAGTTCGGCTC
Source organism: Pseudorhodoferax sp. (assembly GCA_035544335.1). Classification (GTDB taxonomy): domain Bacteria; phylum Pseudomonadota; class Gammaproteobacteria; order Burkholderiales; family Burkholderiaceae_C; genus Pseudorhodoferax. The sequence continues at coordinate 3,185 of DATKFT010000335.1, read as the reverse complement.
CGTGCTCAAGGAAGGCCTGGGCGAGGACTTCGCCAACCGCGAGCGCCTGGCCAAGCTGCTGCGCTTTGCGAGCACGCAGTCCGACGCCGCGAGCGTGTCCTTCGCCGACTACAAGAGCCGCATGAAGGAAGGCCAGGAGGCCATCTACTACATCACGGCCGACACGCTGGCCGCAGCCAAGAACAGCCCGCAGCTCGAAGTCTTCAAGAAGAAGGGCATCGAGGTGCTGCTCATGACGGACCGCGTCGACGAGTGGGCGCTGAACTACCTCAACGAGTTCGACGGCACGCCGCTGCAATCGGTGGCCAAGGGCGCCGTGGACCTGGGCAAGCTGCAGGACGAGGGCGAGAAGAAGGCCGCCGAGGAAGCCGCCGAGACCTTCAAGCCGCTGCTGGCCAAGCTCAAGGAAGCGCTCAAGGACAAGGCCGAGGACGTGCGCGTGACCACGCGCCTGGTCGATTCGCCCGCCTGTCTCGTGGTGCAGGACCATGGCATGAGCACGCAGCTCGCGCGCATGCTCAAGCAGGCCGGCCAGGCGGCGCCGACGGTCAAGCCCGTGCTGGAAGTCAACGCCGAGCACCCGCTGGTCAAGAAGCTGGACGGCTCGGTGCACTTCCACGACCTGGCCCACATCCTGTTCGACCAGGCCCTGCTGGCCGAAGGCGGACTGCCGGACGATCCCGCGGCCTACGTGCGGCGTGTGAACGCCTTGCTGGCCTGAGGGTCCAAGCCTCCATGCGCCGCTCTGCCCCCGTTCACGCCGCGTCCGCCCTGGCAGCCCTGTTCGGCCTGGTCCTGCTGGGTGGCTGCGCCGCCGGCGTGGGCATCAGCGTGCCGGTGTTTCCGGGCGTGTCGGTCGGCGTGGGCGTGGGCTCGGGCGGCAATGTCAACCTCGGCGTGGGCACCGGCGTGGGGCCGGTCGGCGTCGGCGTGGGCGTCAACCAGAACGGCCAGGTGTCCGCGGGGGCCGGTGTGGGCGTCAGCACCGGCGTGGGCAGCGGCGGCGCGCGGGTCGGCGCCGGCGTGGGCACCGGCACCGTGATCTACGACCCCCATGCACCGCGGTCGGATGCACCGCCAGCACCGCCGCCTTCGACGCCCGTGCAAGCGCCCGACGACGATGCGCGCTGGCGCAAGGTCACGCCCTGATCACACGACCAGCGGCTCTTCCTCCATCGCCTCGATCTGGTCCTGCAGCAACACCACCTGGCCCTGCCAGTAGTCGCTGCTGCCGAACCACGGAAAGTTCGCCGGAAAGCTCGGGTCGCTCCAGCGCCGCGCCAGCCAGGCGCTGTAGTGGATCAGCCGCAGCGTGCGCAGCGGCTCGATCAGCGCAAGCTCGCGCCGGTCGAAGCTGCGGAACTGCTCGTAGCCGTCCAAGAGGCCTGACAGCTGCAGCGTGCGCTGCTTGCGGTCGCCCGACAGCAGCATCCAGAGGTCCTGCACGGCCGGGCCCATGCGCGCATCGTCCAGGTCCACGAAGTGCGGGCCGCCGCCGGGCCGGTCGGTGGGCGTCCACAGGATGTTGCCGGGATGGCAGTCGCCATGCAGGCGCAGGCAGGCAATGCCGTCCGGCTGGCCGACCTGCGCGAGCGCGCTGTGCTGCACCAGGCGCAGCGCCTCGGTGCAGACGCGCTCCCAGTCGGCCTGCACGTCCAGCGGCACCATGTGGTGGCCCAGCAGCCAGTCCTTGGACGCCGTGCCGAAGCTCTGCAGGTCCAGCGCCGGCCGCACCGTGAACGGCCGTGTGGCCCCCACGCTGTGGATGCGCGCGAGGAAGCGGCCGATCCACTCCAGCACCTCGAAGTCGTCGAGCTCGGGCGTGCGGCCGCCGCGGCGCGGGCTCACGGCGAACCAGAAATCCTCGAAGCGGTGCAGCGTGGCGCCGCCGATGGCCAGCGGCCCCACGGCCGGCACCTCGTCCAGCATGAGTTCGCCCGCGAACGCGTGCTCCTCGAGGATCTGCGCCTCGCTCCAGCGGCCAGGCCGGTAGAACTTGGCGACCACGGTTTCGGGCACCCCCTCGGGCGCGCTTTGCAGCTGCACCTGGTAGACCCGGTTCTCGTACGAGCTCAGCGCCATCATGCGCCCGTCGCCGACCAGACCGATGGAGTCGAGCGCGTCCAGCACGCGGTCGGGCGTGAGGCGGTCGTAGGGGTGACGCGGCGCGTCCGCGAACATGGCGTCGGAAGACATCACGCGATTGTCGCCTGGGCTACAGCCGCTGCGCGCCGCGTGCGGCTAGGCTCGCCGCTTCGACGACGCGGGAAGACCGGCATGGACCACCAGGACAAGCCCTTGTTGGGCAGTTGGCAGTTGCAGCACTGGGAGATCGCCTACAGCGACGGCCGCCCTGCCACGCTGCCCTATGGCGAGCGGCCGTCCGGCCTCATCGTCTATGGCACGGACGGCTTCATGAGCGCCTGCATCGCGCGCGCCGCCCGGGCGCCGCTGTCCAGCGAGAGCGTGCGCAGCGCGCCGCAGGCCGAGCGCCTGGCCGCCTTCGAAAGCTACTTCCACTACGCGGGCCCGTACCGGCTGCAGTCCGTGGACGGCCGGCTGCAGGTCGTGCACCGCGTCACGCACGCGCTGAACCCGAACTTCGTGGGGACCGAGCAGGTCCGCAACGTGGACTTCGATGGCCAGGGCGTGCTGACGCTGTCGGCCTCGGACACCCTGCCCGGCAGCCAGGTGGCGCGCCACCACCGGCTCCGGTGGCAGCGCGCGGGGGCACTCAGACCAGCGTGATCTCGACCGGGATGTTGCCGCGCGTGGCGTTCGAGTACGGGCACACGCCATGGGCAGCGTCCACAAGCTCCTGGGCCGCGGCGCGGTCCATGCCGGGCAGCGAGACCTTCAGGCGCACCGCGATGCCGTAGCCCTTGGCCGTGGGGCCCAGGTCGACCTCGGCGTCCACCGCCACGTCGGCCGGCACGGTGATCTTCTTCATACCGCCCACGGCCTTCATGGCACCGATGAAGCAGGCCGAGTAGCCCACCGCGAACAGCTGCTCGGGGTTGGTGCCGGTGCCCGAGGTGCCGGGCGAGCTCAGCTTGACCTCGAGCTTGCCATCGGAGGACTTGCCGGCGCCGCCGTCGCGGCCACCCGTGGTGTGGGACTGGGCGGTGTAGAGAACCTTGTCGAGCGTGGTGGTCATGGTGACTCCTGGGGAAAGTGCTTCGGTC
>DATKFT010000334.1:0-9376 GCA_035544335.1 Pseudorhodoferax sp. | reverse complement strand
AGACATCCACGTTCAGCACGCGCTCGTCGCCGAGCGGCTCCGCGCCGTGCAAGGCGTCCGCGGGGATGTACAGCATGCTCGGCGCAACGATGTCGAACTGCTCTTCACCGACCCAGAAGCGCAGGGTCCCGGTCAGCACGTAGCTCAGCTGGTCGAAGGGATGGCTGTGCCTCCCCGTGCTCTTGTAGCCGGGCTCGAACCAGTTCACGGTCGTGACGCAGCCCTGCGAGCGCAGACCTGTCCTGGAGAAACCGGGCCGCACCTGCTGCAGCTCCATCTGGTCCAGCCGGTAGACCTGGGCCCGGTTGGGGTTCTGGGTGGCGTTCTGGGCCATGCCTTGCTCTCCTTGCACCTAGCGCTGCGCGCGGAACGCCGCACGGATCACGCGCTGGCGGATCAGCCAGCGCCCGCTCTCGAAGACATAGGCGTCCTCGTAGTCGCCCACCATGAGTGGCGCCGTCTCGGTCGCCACAGGTGTTTCAGATCGGTAGACCGACGCATAGAGGGTCCCTCTGAGCACCCCGTCCTGCCAGAACAGGCGGTGGTTGGTCTCCACGTGCCGGGAGACGCGCGGAAGCTTCACGCGCTCCGCCCCCCAGGCCCGGATGGCGTCGCGCCCGATCAGGTCGCGCGGTGGCAGTTGCAGCAGCTCGCCCTGCTCTGCGTACAGTTCGTGCAGCGTGTCTGCCGCGCCATGGTCCAGGCGCCAGGCATGCTCGTGCGTCAGGTCCAGGATGCTCTGGCGCAGCGCTGGCGTGAGCGCTTGGTCGGTGCTCATGCGCGTTCCTCCAGCGTCGCGCAGGCCATGGCGAAACCTGTCATCCACTCGCGCACCGGCCAATACCATTGGTGGTCGACGCGGTAGCGGCCGACCGCGCGCAGTGCGGCGAATGCCGCCACCCAGCTGCGGATTTCGTGGCCGGAGTGCCCTCCTTCGGTCTCGATCCATGCGTTGGTCCACGCGTCGAACTCCTCGAGCGAGCCCGAACGCAGCAAGGCCAGCACGCGCTGGTCGAACGCCGGGTTGATCTCCTGGAACCCGCCGGTTCCGTCCGCATGCGCCTTGCCGGCGTCGATGACCCGCTGCTGCCGCAGCGCACGCGCTTGCGGGGAGATGTTGCGGCCATCGACGAGACGCGCCGCCACGTCGGGCGGCGCATCCGCCAGGCGTGGCACGGGCGGGTCGTGGGACAGGCCGCCCGAGGCCACCAGCAGCACACGGCGGTTCCAGCGCGCCACTTCGCGGCCGATGGCTTCGCCGAGCAGACGCACGCGTTGCATGGGCCCCAGCGGCAGCCCGACCGCGTTGATGAAGACGGGCACCAGCGGCTGCGCGAATTCCTTGCCGAACAGGAACTCCATGGGCTGCGTCATGCCGTGGTCGACGTGGAGCCGCTCGGACTGGGCCAGGTCGATGCCGGCGTCGAGCACGGCCTGCGTGAGCCGCTGTGCGGCCTCGCGGTCGACCGGGAGTGCACCCTCCCGGGTCCCCCAGTCGCCGACGGAGACCGCCGCGCGCCCGATGCAGAACGCCGGCATCATGTCGTAGAACACCCCGTTGAAGTGGTCGGGACCGAACACCACGGTGAGCTCGGGATCGAACTCCCGCACGAACTCCTGCAGCCGGCCCAGCCCGGCGCGGACCTCGCCCAGCGTGGCGGCGCCAGGGTCTGCGATGCCGAACAGCGGCGAATGGGAAAGCGCGCACAGCGCAACGGTCACGTCGGCCTCCTGACTTGTTGAATGGATCACTTGCACCTCCAGCGGCGGGCGTGTTCAGCTGCGCGTGAAAACTACCAACCGATTGATAGTGCGTTATTTGGCAAATAGTACACTATTTGTGAAAGGTAGACTACGCCATGCTCAGCATGAACTCCGACATTCCCGTCGTCGAACGCATCCGCCACGCCATCCTGGACGGCACCTGGCCGCCCGGTGAGCGCCTGGGTCCCGTCGCGCTGGCCGAGCAGTTCGACACCAGTTCGACCGTGGTCCGGGAAGCGCTCACGCGCCTGGCGGGCGAGAGCCTGCTCGACGCGAAGACCAACCGCGGCTTCTTCGTCCCCCAGCTGGACCTCCAGCAGTTCCAGGACATCACCGCCCTGCGCTGCGTCACGGAAACCCTGGCGCTTCGGCTGTCGCTGGAGCGTGGCGACCTGCAGTGGGAAACCGACCTGCTCGCAGCGCACCACCGCATGCTCAAGACCCCGCGCCGGCTGCCCGGCTGCAACCGCGTGAGCGACGACTGGCGGCGCGCGCATTGGGCCTTTCACCACGCACTGCTGTCGGCCTGCGGCTGCGAGCCCATGCTCAAGATCGCCGCGGGGCTCGCGCAGTCCACGGACCTGTACCGGGTCTGGGCCGCACCGGCGCGCGAGGCCTCCAAGCGCGATGTCGAACACGAGCACCAGGACCTCGTGGATGCGGCCCTGGCGCGCGACGCGAAGCGCGCTGCCGCCCTGCTGTGCAAGCACTACGAAGAGACTGCACGCGTCGTGCTCAATGCGGGACTGACCGCGAACAAGCCGTCCAAGCGCCCATAGCCGTTGCGCGCGGGGCCACAAGCAGACTCGGGAGGCTCGGGCGTTCGGGCGACTCAGGAAAGGGCCGGCAACAGGCGGCCCCTGCATTCACCGAAGCCGATGGAGACGAAGCCATCGCGCGATGCGCGCGCCTGGAACACCACCTCGTCGCCATCTTCGAGCCAGTGGCGGCCTTCGCCATGGGGCAGCGTGACCGGCACGGTCCCGGCCGCGGTCATCTCGGTCATGCAGCCCATGGCCTCGGCCGACTCGCCGGAGACGGTCCCGCTTCCGAGCAGGTCGCCGGTGCGCAGGTTGCAGCCGTTGCTGCTGTGGTGCGCCACCATCTGCTCGAAGCTCCAGCTCAGGTGCCGCGGGCTGGTGCGCGACAGCCGCACCGCCGCGCGGCCCTGCTGGCGCATCGCAGCGGACTGCAGCCAGGCCTCCATCGCGACGTCGACCGTGCTGCCATCGCCGCGCAGGTGCGCGAGGACCGGGGCCGCACCCGGCGGCCGCTCGTCCAGTGGCGCACGAAACGGAGCCAGCGCTTCCGCGGTGACCACCCAGGGCGAGACCATGGTCATGAAGCTCTTGCCGAGAAACGGGCCGAGGACCTGCTCCCACCACTGGATGTCCTTGGCCGACCAGTCGTTCAGGAGGCAAAAGCCGAACAGGTGCTCGCCGGCCGAGCGCACGTCGATGCGCGATCCCTGCGCGTTGCCCTGGCCGATGTAGGCCGCCAGCTCCAGCTCGAAGTCCATCGCCGCACTGGGGCGAAATTGCGGCGCCCCATCGCCGGACCGGACCTGGCCCCAGGGGCGGTGGAAGCCGGTGCCGCCCACGCAGATCGACGACGCCCGCCCGTGGTAGGCGACCGGAAGCGAGAAGAATGCCTTGGGCAGGGGGTCCTGCAGGCCCTTGAAGCGGCCGTGCCGCTCGGTGTGCCAGGCCGAGGTCAGGAAGTCCGTGTAGTCGCCGATCTCCACGGGCAGCAGCAGCTGCGTGTCGGCGATGGACACGAGGTGCGAACGCGTGCGCTGCTGCACGGCCGCGCTGCACGAGGCATCGAGCAGCGCAAACACCGTGCTGCGCAGGGCCGACAGCTCGGCCCGCGGCAAGGCCATCAAGGGGTTGAGCCTGGCGGCGCTGGCCGCATGGACCAGCTCCTGCGGCGCCGAGACCAGCCCTGCGCGCAAGACAGCCGCCAGGTCCAGGATGCTGTCGCCAATGCCGACGCCGACCGCAGCCGGGGCGCCCGGCGCGCGGCGGAACACGCAGAACGGCAGGTTCTGCAGCGGAAACTCGGTGGCCTTGGCCGCGGCAGACGCCACCCAGCTGCTGCGGGTGGCGTCATGGGTTTCGTTCAGATCGATGGCCATGCCTGTCACTCGACCTGGATGTTGGCTTCACGGATCAGCGTCGACCACCGCAGGGCCTCCGCGTTCACATAGGCCGCCATCTCCTGCGGCGAACTGAACAGGATCTCGCCGCCCTGGTCCGCCACGCGCTGGCGGTTGCCACTGTCGGACGCGGCCTTCTGGTAGGCCTGGTTCAAGCGCTGAACGATGTCCCTGGGCGTCGCCGCGGGCACCGACAGGCCCTGCCAGGCCCAGGCCTCGTAGCCCGGCAGGCCGGCCTCGGCGACGGTGGGCAGCTCCGGCCATTCCTTCAGGCGTTGCGGGCTGCTGACCGCGAGCGCGCGCAGCTTGCCGGCCTTGATGTGCTGTCCGGCGGAGGCGAGGTCGAGAAACATCACGGGCACGAGGCCCGACAGCAGGTCGTTCGTCGCCGGCGCGGAGCCCTTGTAGGGCACGTGGGTCATCGGCAGCCGCATCCCGCGCTTGAACATCTCCATCGCCAGGTGGTGCGGCGAACCGGTGCCCGGTGAGGCGTACGACAGGTCCGCAGTCCTGGCCAGCGCGGCCAGCTCGGCGACCGAGCGGACCGGCACCTTGGAACCGACCACGAGCACCAGCGCGAAGCGTGCCGTCAGCGACACCGGCGCGAGGTCCTTCTGCGGGTCGTAGGCCAGGCGCGGGTACAGGCTGGGGTTGACCGCATAGGTCGCGTTGTCCCCGAGCAGCACGGTGTAGCCGTCGGCGGCCGATTTCGCGGCGATGTCGGCGCCGATGGCGGTGGCCGCACCCGGCCTGTTGTCGATCACGATGGGCTGGCCGAGCTCGGCCGACAGCACGGGGGCCACCGTTCTGGCGAACACGTCGGAGCCGCCCCCGGCTGGGTAGGGCACGATCAGCTTGATCGGGCGCGCGGGATAGGACTGCGCGAACGCGCAAGCGCTGGCGGCGGCGAGAAGCGGAAGGGCGACGGCCTTCCAGAGTGCGTGGACCTTCATGTCGTCTCCTGGTGGTGGTCGGTGGCTGGTGGCGGCTGGGCATGGGTGGCACGGCGCCGCTTCTCCGCGGTCCAGGCCGCGCAGGCGGCGTGCGCCTCGGCGCGCGCGCGTACGTGGAAGTCCGGATCGCCGATGGGCGTGGTCAGCTCCAGGCGCAGGCCGTTCGGATCGAAGAAGTAGATCGACGAGACGAAGCCGTGGTCCGTGGGACCCACGACGGCCACGCCGGCCGCCAGCAGCTTGTGCCTGGCCGCCGCCAGGGCCTGGGTGGAAGCGACGCGCAACGCCAGATGGTTCACCCACGCCGGGGTGTTCGCCGACGGCACCGCGCCCTGGCCGTCGCCGAGGTCGAAGAAGGCGATGCAGGAGCCGTCGCCGAGCGCGAAGAACACATGGGCATAGGGGCAGTCTTCGCCCGTGCTCGGCACGCGGTCGGCGCGGATCACGTGCACGAGCGGCAGTCCCAGGATGTCCTCGTAGAAATGGCGGGTCTCTTCGGCATCGCGGCAGCGCCACGCAAAGTGGTGCAGGCCGCTGATGGGGGGCATGGCAGTCGTGTTCATGGTCGGTCCGGTTCAGGTGGAGGGTGCGGCCGTGCGGGGCGGGGCCGCCTGCTCGATCGCGCGGAGGGCCTTGGGCGCGTCGCCGAGCGTCACGGCAAGGTTCAAGGCGATCCGCGCGAGGACCTGGGCGCCGTCTTCGGGGCCCGCGTCGCCCAGCGCCGCGCAGATGGCGCGGTAGATCTGTTCCGCAGGCGCCAGCTCGACCGTCACCGGTGTCGGCGCGGGCTGCGCGTTGCCCTCGCGTGCCAGGGCGCGGTGCAGCGCTGCGGCCAGCGTGGCCGCGTCGACAGCGGTCCAGCGCGCGGCGATGTGGTGGTCCGGACGGACCAGGTACACGGTGCCGGCCGCCGCCCCGAACGCCGCGTGCAGCGCGCCATCCGGATCCGCGATGGCGTCGGCGGCCGGGTCGGCGGCTCCGTGCACGACGCGCAGGACCTTGAGGACCGAGGTCGGCGCGATCTGCTGCCATGCCGACGGCTCGGCGCTCGGCCCTGGCAGGTCGCCGAAGACCAGGACCGTGAAATGCCGGCCAAGCCTGGCTTGCAGCCACCCCCGCTCGCCCGCAAGCGCCAGGTCGGGCAGCACCTCACCCACGGCCGGCCCGCACGGGAACGCGCAGGCCTCGCGGGTGTCGAGCGCCGCATCGCGCAGCGGAACATGGCTGGCCTGGCGCGGATTGATGATGTCGGCCATCGCGGGCTCCGTGCTGGCCAGCTGCAAGACCGCATCCCTGACGATGCGCGTGCCCTGCGTGGACGGCGACATGAAGCGCGCGTTGCGGTCCGCGAGCAGCGCGTTCTCGACGAAGACCCTGCGGCGCTCCGCGCAGTAGCTGTCCAGCAGCGCCTCGCCGCCCAGGCCGTGGTGGACCATGGCGAGCTTGCAGCCCAGATTCCAGGCGTCCTCGACACCGGAGTTCAGGCCACGGATGCCGAAGATCGGCATCAGGTGCGCTGCGTCGCCAGCGAAGACCACGCGGCCCTGGCGGAACTTGGCGAGCGCGCGGCTGTGCGCACGGTACAGGCTGGACCACAGCAGCTCCCAGGGGCCCGCCTCCCCGATGAAGGCCAGGTGCGCGCGGATGCGCTCGCGCACGGCATCCGGCGATTGCGCCCGCTCCTGGTCCTCTTGCGGGCGCAGCTGGTAGTCGAGCCGCCAGACGCCGTCGGGCTGCCCGTGCATGAGCACGGTCGAGCCGGGGTTGGAGGGGGGGTCGAACCAGCAGCGCCGCCCCATGGGCGTGTCGGTCGCGAGACGGATGTCCGCGATCAGATAGGCCGCATCGTGGGTCGAGCCCTCCAGCCGCAGTCCCATCGCCTCGCGCACCGTGCTGCGCGCGCCATCGCACGCGACGACATGCCGGGCCCGCAGCACGTAGTCGCCCTGCGGCGTGTCCACGACCACGGCCACGTGGTCGGTGTGCGGGGTCAGCAATCGCAGGCCTTGCTGCCAACGCAGGTCGATGCCCTGGCGCTGCAGCACCGCGTCCACGAGGTATTGCTCGGTGTGGCACTGCTGGAGGTTGAGCATGGGCCGAAATCGCAGGCGCGGGTCATCGGCCATCCGGAAGCGCAGGATCTCGCGGTCGCGCCAGTAGCTCTTGCCGCCGTCCCAGGGCCGGCCATGTGCCGCGATGCGGTCGACCGCGCCCAGCGCAGCCCAGATCTCCAGCGTGCGCCTGGACATGCCGAGCGCGCGGCTGCCATCGCAGACCTGCGCCTGCGCCTCCAGCAGCACCACGGGCACACCGTGGCGCTCCAGGGTCAGGGCCAGCGTGAGCCCCACGGGGCCGGCGCCCACCACGAGCACGGGGTGGATGGCAGACGCCTCCCCCTGCATCTCCAGGGGAACGGAAAACCCGTAGCGGGGCTGCGTGGGACGGTCCATGGGTTCTATTTAAATTCCAGTTTTTGGAATTTTGAACATCATCAGATCGATTCATGATCGGTACAAATACCAATTCACAGGACCCTGGTGTCCCGAGCCCTTAACATCGCCGCATGTCTCAGCTCGACAAGGTTCTCCAGGTGCTGGCCGCGTTCTCCGAGGCGCGGCCGGTGGCCAGTGCGGAAGAGATCGCGCTGGAGCTGGACATCCCGCGGACCACGGCGTTCCGGTACCTGAGCCAGCTCTGCGACAGCGGCCTCGTGAGCAAGCAGTCGGGCCGCTACAGCCTGGGGCCGCGGATCATCCAGCTGGACTTCCTGATGCGGCGCAGCGATCCCATGCTGCTGGCCGCGCGCTCCGTCATGGCCTCTCTGGCCGCCGCGACGCACTGCTCGGTCCTGCTCTCCAGCCTCTACGGCGACCAGATCCTCAACGTCCACCACGAGGCCGGCTCGGACACGACCGTCTTCAGCTACGGCCGCGGCAGGACCCTGCCCTTGTTCCGCGGCGCGGCCTCCCGGGTGATCCTCGCCCACCTCACGCCCGCGCGGCTGCGCGCCATCTACGCGCAGCACCGCGGCAGCGCGGAACTCGCGGACCAGGACTGGAAGTCGTTCTCCGAGGCGCTGCGCCAAAGCCGCAGGAACGGCCACTACATCTCGCAGGGCGAGGTCGATGCAGGCGTCACGGGCATCGCCGTCCCCGTCTTCAATGCCGACAAGCTCGTGGCGGGCAGCCTGTCGCTGGTGTTCGACTCCGAGCGCGAAGGCCTGTTCAACACCGATCTGCTGGTCCGCATGCTGCAGCAGGGCGGCGAGGCCATCAACAACGCGCTCGTGGACGGCCTGCACAGGCCCTGAACGGCCGCTGCACGGTGCCGCGCGCGGTGCGCGGCCTTCGACCGGAGCTCCACCACTTCGACCCGGCCCACAACGACGGCCCGCGCGATGGCAGTGCCCAGACCCAGTTCGCCCGCCTGCTGCGCGCAGACCTCCGGCCCTGCCGCGGTGAACTGAGCGTCTCCACCAGGGCCGGCTTGGGGACAGCTGACCCGCCCCCTGCGGCCAGGGCGGCGGCCCGCGCACCGCCGTGCGCCCGTCCATCGATGCCGGGGTCTTGCGTGCGCTCAAGCGGCTGCCCCGCCATCTCCGCGTCGCACTGCCACATCCGGCGCGCATATCGACATGCGCTTTCCTTCCTTCGGATCGGCCGCTGCGGCTGGCACAGTCGCCGGCCGATCGGACCGCACCCTGCACCTCCCTCCATGCGCCTTCCCTCCTCCCGCCGCCACCTGCTGCAAGGCGGCCTGGCCCTCGCCTCCTGGCCCTTCCTCGGCTCCGCCGCCTTCGCACAGGCCAGCGGCACGCCGCAGCGCGGCGGCACGCTCGTGATTTCGCTGGCGCCCGAGCCGCAGACCATCTCGGCCGCCTTCCTGACGACCATGCAGACCACCATGATCGCGGGCAAGATCAGCGAAGGCCTGGTCTGGTTCGACGAGCAGCTGCAACCCCAGCCCGAGCTGGCCCAGTCCTGGGCCTTCGCGCCCGACGGCCTGTCGCTCACCCTGAACCTGCGCCGCAACGTGAAGTGGCACGACGGGCGCGACTTCACGTCCGCCGACGTGGCCTTCTCGCTGCTGAACATCTGGCAGAAGTTCCACCCCGGCGGCCGGCTGGCCTATGCCTCGGTCACGGCCGTGGACACGCCCGACGCGCACACGGCCGTGCTGCGCTTCTCGCGGCCCACGCCCTACCTGCTGGCCTTCCTGAACGTGTACGGCGCGCAGGTCGTGCCCAAGCATGTCTACGAAGGCACGGACCTGCTCAAGAACCCGGCCAACAACGCGCCCATCGGCACGGGGCCGTTCCGTTTCAAGGAGTGGGTGCGGGGCAGCCACATCGCGCTGGAACGCAACCCCCACTACTGGCGCAACGGCCAGCCCTACCTGGACGGCGTGGTCTTCAAGTTCATCCCCGAGGCCGCGGCGCGCGCCGTGGCGCTCAGCGGTGGCGAGGTGCAGGTGGCGCTGGCCTCCAACATCCCGATCTCCA
>DATKFT010000333.1:0-3904 GCA_035544335.1 Pseudorhodoferax sp. | reverse complement strand
GCAAGCTGCTGCGCTTCACGACGCTGCTGGCGGTGCCGGCCCTGGTGCTGGGCCTGGTGCTGTGGCTGTACTACGGCATCGGGCGCGGGCCAGGCAACGGGTGGATGCATGCCAAGTTGCTGGCCGTGCTGCTGGTGCTGGGCTACCACCATGCCTGCGCGCGCTTGCTGCGCCGCTTCGCTGCGGGCGAGCGCGCGCGCAGTCATGTCTGGTACCGCTGGTTCAACGAAGTGCCCGTGCTGCTGCTCGTGGCAGCCGTGGTCCTGGTGGTGGTCAAGCCGTTCTGAACGTATTGCCCCTGCGCCTGTCAGAGCCGCATGCACAAGACGTCTGCCTGGCCGCTGGCATTGGTCTACATGGGCCTGGTGGTCTACGCCAGCCTGTTCCCGTTCGAAGGCTGGCGCGACCAGGGCATCGCGCCCTGGGCGTTCATGGCTGCACCGCTGCCGCGCTGGTGGACCTGGTTCGACGTGCAGATCAATGTGCTGGGCTACATCCCGCTGGGTTTCCTGCTCGCGCTGAGCGGTCTGCGGTCGGGTCGCACGCGCACGCCCGTGCTGCTGGCCACGCTGGCCGGCGCGGCGGTCTCGTTTCTGATGGAGACCACGCAGGGCTACCTGCCGCGGCGGGTGCCCTCCAACGTGGACTTCGCGCTCAATGCGCTGGGCACCTGGCTGGGGGCGCTGCTGGCCTGGCTGCTGCAGCGCATTGGCACCATCGACCACTGGAGCCGCTTTCGCTCCGGCTGGCTGACCCCGGACGCGCGCGGTGCGCTGGTGTTGCTGGCCTTGTGGCCGCTGGCCCTGCTGTTTCCCGCGGCGGTGCCGCTGGGCCTGGGCCAGGTGTTCGAGCGGGTCGAAGAGGCGCTGGCCGAGTTCCTGGCCGACACCCCGTTCCTCGAGTGGCTGCCGGTGCGCGAGGTGGAGTTGCAGCCCCTGGTGCCAAGCGCCGAGATGGTGTGCGTGCTGCTGGGCGCACTGGTGCCCTGCCTGATCGGCTACGGCGTGATCACCGGCATGCGCCGGCGCGCCTGGTTCCTGCTGGGGCTGACCGGCGTGGGCATCGCCGCGACAGCCTTGTCGTCCGCTCTGAGCTATGGTCCGGCCCATGCCTGGGCCTGGTGGAGCCTGCCCGTGCGCGTGGGCTGGAGCGCGGCGGTGCTGCTGTCCGTGTTGCTGCTGACGGTGCGACCGCGTGCCTGCGCCGCGCTGGCCTTGCTGGCGCTGGCGCTGCACCTGAGCGTGCTGAACCAGGCGCCGACCAGCGCCTACTTCGCCCAGACCTTGCAGACCTGGGAGCAGGGGCAGTTCATCCGCTTCCACGGCCTGGCGCAGTGGCTGGGCTGGATCTGGCCCTATGTGGCCGGCGTCTACCTGTTGCTGCGCCTGTCGGCGCCCGACGCGACGCCGCGCCAGCTTCCTAAAATGCCGCCATGAGCACGCCCCCTTCCTCTTCCTACTACGAGCGCCACGTCTTCTTCTGCTTGAACGAGCGCACGAACGGCGAAGATTGCTGCGCCCACCACGGCGCCAAGGAGGCCTTCGACCGCTGCAAGGCGCAGGTCAAGGCGGCCGGACTCGCAGGGCCGGGCAAGGTACGCGTGAACAAGGCGGGCTGCCTGGACCGCTGCGCAGGCGGGCCGGTGGCCGTGGTCTATCCCGAAGCCGTCTGGTACAGCTACGTGGACGCGAGCGACATCGACGAGATCGTCGAGTCGCACCTGAAGAACGGCCAGGTCGTCGAGCGGCTGCTGACGCCACCGCACCTGGGGCGCTGAACCATGAACACATCGACCGAACGCCTCACGCTGCAAGGCCCCGCCGGCGCCATCGAGGTGCTGCGCGACGCGCCGCAGGCAGATGCCCCCGTGCGCGGCATCGCCGTGATCGCCCATCCCCACCCGCTGTTCGGCGGCACCATGGACAACAAGGTGGTGCAGACGCTGGCGCGGGCCTTCGTGCAGTGCGGCTGGACGGCCGTGCGCTTCAACTTCCGCGGGGTCGGCGGCACGGCCGGCGTGCACGACGAGGGGCGCGGCGAGGCCGAGGACTTCGTGGCTGTGCTGTCGCAGCTGGCTGGCGGCACCCCGGTGGCCCTGGCCGGCTTCTCGTTCGGTGCCTTCGTCGCGAGCCGCGCGCTGGCTGGCGTGCAGGCCGCGCACCGCATCGAGCAACTGGTGCTGGTCGGCACCGCGGCTTCGCGTTTCGATGTTGCGGCGATCCCCGCGGACCTGCATGCCCGCGCGCTGGTCGTGCATGGCGAGCAGGACGACACCGTTCCCCTGGCGTCCGTGCTGGATTGGGCGCGCCCGCAGTCACTGCCTGTTACCGTGGTCCCCGGTGGCGGGCATTTCTTTCACGGACAATTGCCGCTGCTCAAGGGGCTGGTGGTGCGCCACCTGCAGGCTGCAGCCTGACTTTGGGCCACGCCACCGCCGGCACATGCCGGCGTGCGCCATACCTTCCTTCGCTGATCTCCATGAACCGTTTCCTGAAAGTGCTGGTGGCTCCGCTGCTGGCGATCGCCGTATCCATGGCCGCGGCCCAGGTGCCCCAGGGCCCCGAGGTGGCCGCCAAGGCCTACCTGCTGGTGGATGTGACCGCCAACCAGGTGTTGCTGGAAAAAGATGCCGATGCCGCGGTCGAGCCGGCCTCGCTGACCAAGCTCATGACGGCCTACCTGGTCTTCGATGCGCTCAAGTCCAAGAAGATCGCGCTCACGCAGACGCTGCCGGTCAGCGAACGGGCCTGGAAGATGCCGGGTTCGCGCATGTTCATCGACCCCAAGATGCAGGTGCCCGTCGAGGACCTGATCAAGGGCATGATCGTGCAGTCCGGCAACGATGCCACGATGGCGCTGGCCGAGGCCGTGGGTGGCACGGCCGAGCGCTTCGTGCAACTCATGAACGAGCAGGCCAAGGCGCTGGGCATGAAGAACACGGGGTACAAGAACCCCGAGGGCCTGACCGAGGCGGGCCACACGACCACGGCGCGCGACCTGGCCATCCTGTCGACGCGGTTGCTGCACGACTTTCCGGAGTATGTGCACTACTACAGCATCAAGAAGTACCGCTACCAGGGCACGCCCGTGTCCAACGACACCAACCGCAATCTGCTGCTGTTCCGCGATCCCACGGTCGACGGCCTGAAGACGGGCCACACCAATGCGGCGGGCTATTGCATGATCACCACGGCCAAGCGCGACTTCCCGAACCTGACGGCCGGCCGCCGCCTGCTGGCCATCGTGCTGGGCGCCTCCAGCGAAAACGCACGCGCCAATGAATCGCAGAAGCTGCTGAACTGGGGCTACACCGCCTACGAAGGCGTCAAGTTGTTCGACGCCAACCAGGCGGTGGTGTCGCCGGCGGTCTGGAAGGGCACGGAGAACACGCTCAAGCTCGGCCGCACTGAGCCCGTGGTGGTGGCCGTGCCGTCCGGCAGCGCCAGCCGCATCAAGACCGACGTTGCGCGGCCCGATCCGCTCGTGGCGCCGTTCACCAAGGGGCAGGCCGTGGGCACGCTCAAGGTCATGCTGGACGACAAGGAGCTCGTGGCGGTGCCGCTGCAGGTGCTCGAACCGGTCCAGCAGGCCGGCGTGCTCGGCCGGGCCTGGGACGCCGTGCGGCTCTGGATCAAGTAAGGCGCGACGCGCCAGCCGCCTTGAGCCTTGCGGCATCAGGCCTGCGAGGCTATACTCGCGGGCTTTTCGGAAAATTCCGAGGGATTCACGTTTGCCGTTTTAAACGGTTGTCGGTGTGTGGCCTGCGTTGTTGGGACGCAAGGCGAAACGCCATCACAAGGAGAGGCTTAGTGCCAACCATCAATCAACTCGTGCGTCAGGGCCGGGAAGTCGAGACCATCAACTCGAAGAGCCCCGCGATGCAAAACTCCCCGCAGCGCCGTGG
>DATKFT010000332.1:0-12165 GCA_035544335.1 Pseudorhodoferax sp. | reverse complement strand
TGCGGGCGACCACGTGGTCGCGGCACGCGGCCTGAACAACGCGGGCAACAAGATGCTCGTGCTGCTGGACGGACGCATCCTCTACACGCCCTTGTATTCCGGCGTGCTGTGGGACGCGCAGGACGTCCTGCTCGAGGACGTGGACCGCATCGAGGTGATCAGCGGGCCGGGGGGCACGCTGTGGGGCTCGAACGCCGTCAACGGCGTCATCAACATCACCACGCGCAGCGCCGAGGCCACGCAGGGCACGCTGGCCGTGCTGGGCGCAGGCGGCGGCGAGCGCTATGCCACGGTGCGCCATGGCGCCAAGCTCGGCGAAAGCGGCCATGTGCGGCTGTACGCACGTGGCATCGAACGCCCGGCCACGCGCCGCGCCGACGGTGTGGGCGCGCAGGACGGCTGGGACCGCCAGCAGCTCGGCTTTCGTGCCGACTGGGGCCCGGCCGGCGAGGGGTTCACGCTGCAGGGCGACGCCTACCAGGGGCGCGGCGACCAGCCGTCGCCGCTGGCGCGGGAGGAGATCTCGGGCTACAACCTGCTCACGCGCTGGACCCACCGCCTGCCCGCCGGCGACCAGCTGCAGCTGCAGGCCTACATCGACCAGACCGAGCGCAAGGCCCCGGGCCTGCAGGGCGACCTGCGCCTGCGCATGAACATCTCGGACCTCAGCGTGCAGCACAACCTGCAGACGCACGGCCGGCATACCCTCGTCTGGGGCGGCGGCTTGCGCCATGCGCGCGACCATGTGGGCAACCCGCGGGACCTGGCCTTTCTGCCGGCCGAGAAATCGCTGGTCTGGGCCAATCTGTTCGTGCAGGACGAGATCGCGTTGCGACCGGACCTGAACTTCACGGCCGGCATCAAGGCCGAGCGCAACCCCTACACCGGCGTGGAGTACCTGCCCTCGGCGCGGCTCGCCTGGAAGCTGGACGCCGACCACCTGCTGTGGGGCGCGTTGTCGCGCGCCGTGCGCACGCCGGCCCGGCTGGACCGCGACCTGTATGCGCCCGCCACGCCCCTGAACGCGCCGCTGCCGCCCTTCCTGTTCGCCGGCGGCCCCCGCTTCCGCTCCGAGGTGTCCAAGGTCGCCGAAATCGGCTGGCGCGCCCAGCCCACGCCGGACTGGTCCTATTCGGTCACGGCCTTTCACCAACGCTACGAGCACCTGCGCAGCGTCGAATCCATCCGCGACCCGGCCTTCGCCGTGGGCTACCTCCTCGTGTCCAACCAGATGGCAGGGCACGCCACGGGCCTGGAGGCCTGGGGCAACCTGCAGGTGAACAAGTGGTGGGCACTGGGCCTGGGCACCTCGCTGCTGCGCCAGCGCCTGCACCTGCTGGCCGGCAGCACCGACCCCAATGGCGTGCGCGCCGCCGGCAACGACCCGCGCCACCAGTGGATGCTGCGCTCCTCGATGGACCTGCCGGCCAACACCGAGCTGCAGGTCCACGTGCGCCGCGTCGGCGCGCTGCCCGATCCCGCGCTGCCCGGCTACACGGCCGTGGACGCCAGGCTCGGCTGGCAGCTCCATCCCCAGCTGCAGCTGGCGCTGACGGTGCGCAATCTGTTCGACCGCCGGCATGTCGAGTTTGGCAGCCTGCCCGTGGCGAGCGAGATTCCGCGGCAGTCCTTCGTCAGCCTCACGTGGAAGCTGTGATCGAGGCGAGCATGGGGCCCCGTCGCAGAGGACTGCTGGGCTTGCTGGGCCTGCTGGCATGTACCGGGACGGCCCGCGCCCAGGCCCGTTCCGATGCACTGGAACAGCAGGTCAAGGCCGCCTACCTGTTCAACTTCATCGGCTTCGTCGAATGGCCGGCCGAATCGTTTGCGGCCGCCGACAGCCCGCTGCAGATCGGCATCATGGAAGCCGACGCGCTGGCCGACCAGCTGGTCCGCACCATTGCCGGACGCACGGTGCGCGGCCGGCCGCTCGCGGTGCGCAAGCTGCGGCGTGCCGACCCGACGGCCGAGCTGCATCTGCTCTTCATCGGCCTGGCGCCCAAACCCGCTCTGGCCGATGCGCTGGGCAAGGCGCGCCGCCGGTCCGTGCTGCTGGTCACCGACGCCGAAGGCGCCTTGCAGGAGGGCAGCATGATCAACTTCGTGCTGGCCGACGAACGGCTGCGTTTCGAAGTGGCGCCCAAGACCGCGGAACAGAGCGGCCTGGCCATCAGCGCACGCCTGCTCGCGGCCGCGCTCCGGGTCGAAGGCAAGATGCCATGAGCCGGCCGGACGCGGAACGGCAACGCGGGTCGCGCCGGCACACGCTGCGCTACAAGCTGGTCCGCGTCGTGCTGTTGACCACGCTGGTCGCGCTGGTGCTGGCCATGGCAGCGGCCGGGGCCAACAGCCTGCGCATGTACCACGGCAACCTGGTGTCGGACATGCGCATCCAGTCCGAGCTGCTGGGGCACATGACGGTGCCGGCCCTGGCCTTTGACGACAAGCAGCTCGCGCAGCAGAACCTGGACCTGCTGCGCCTGCATCCGCAGATCGCCGCGGCGGCGATCTACGACGTGCACGGGCAGCTGTTCGCTGCGTACCAGCGCGCCGGCGCGGCGCGCGCGGTACCGGCCAGCGTGCCGGGCGACCTGGCGCGGATCCAGGGCCCCGCCCTGCTGCTGTCCACGCCCATCCGCAACGAGGGCAGCATGATCGGCACGGTCTACATCGACACCGACCACCTGCTGCTCCACACGCTGCTGGACTTCCTGGCCATCGGCGGCCTGGCGATGGCGGCCGCGATGCTGATCGCCTACCTGCTCTCGGTGCGTCTGCAACGCGCCGTGACCGGCCCCATCCTGCACGTCGCCGCCGTGGCCCGCGAGGTGCTCGCGCAGCGCGACTACTCGCGCCGCGCGCAGGTGCGCAGCGACGACGAGGCCGGCGTGCTGGCCGGCTCGTTCAACGACATGCTCAGCGAGATCGAGCGCAGCACGCGGCAGCTGCAGCGCTCGCACGAGGCCATCGCGCGCGAAGCCGAGGAGCGCAAGCGTGCCGAGCAGGAAGTGCTGCAGCTCAATGCCGGCCTGGAACTGCGCGTGCAGGAGCGCACGGCGCAACTGGAGGCCACCAACCACGACCTCGTGGCCGCCAACGACGCGGCCCGGCAGGCCAGCCAGGCCAAGTCGGATTTCCTCGCGAACATGAGCCATGAGATCCGCACGCCGATGAACGCCATCATCGGCATGGCCCACCTGGCGCTGAAGACGCCGCTGGACGCGCGCCAGCTCAACTACGTCAAGAAGATCGAGCAGTCGGGCCGGCACCTGCTGGGACTGATCAACGACATCCTCGATTTCAGCAAGATCGAAGCCGGCAAGCTGACCGTGGAGCGCGTGGAGTTCGACCTCGCGGCGGTGCTGGACGACACCGTCAACCTGGTGCAGCAAAGGGCGACCGCCAAGGGCCTGGAGATGGTCGTGGACATCGCGCCCGACGTGCCGTGGGCGCTCGTGGGCGACCCGCTGCGGCTCGCGCAGATCATCGTCAACTACTGCAACAACGCCGTGAAGTTCACCGAGCGCGGCGACATCGTGCTGCACATCCGCAAGCTCGAGGAGTCGCCCTCCGGCGTGCTGCTGCGCTTCGGCGTGCGCGACACCGGCATCGGCCTCACGCAGGAGCAGATCGGCCGCCTGTTCAGCAGCTTCTCGCAGGCCGATGCCTCGACCACGCGCAAGTACGGCGGCAGCGGCCTGGGCCTGGCGATCACCAAGCGCCTGGCCGATCTGATGCAGGGCGAGGTGGGCGTGCACTCGGCGCCGGGCCAGGGCTCGGACTTCTGGTTCTCGGCCTGGCTGGGCAAGGGGCAGGCCCAGCGCGTGCTGCAGCCCTCACCCGAGCGCGCCGGTGCCCGCATGCTGGTCGTGGACGACCACGAGAGCGCGCGCCTGGTGCTGGTCGACCTGCTCGGCACCATGCGCTTTGCGGTGCAGGCCGTGGCGTCCGGACCGGCCGCGGTGGCCGCCATCGCGCAGGCCGAGGCCGCCGGACAAGCCTACGACTGGGTGTTCCTGGACTGGCAGATGCCGGACATGGACGGCTTCGACACCGCGCGCGCCATCGCTGCGCTGGGACTCGCACACCCGCCCGTGCAGGTCATGGTCACGGCGTTCGACCGCAGCGAAGCGCAGCAGCAGGCCGCACAGGTGGGCATCAGCGCGGTGCTGCTCAAACCCGTGAATGCCTCCTCGCTGCTCGACACCATCATGCAGGCGCGCGGCCACACGCAGCGCGCGCCCGCACTGCGCTGGCAAGACGCTGCGGCGCAGGCCCCGGACGCAGCGCTGCAGCTCTCGGGCGCCCGCGTGCTGCTGGTCGAGGACAACGAGATCAACCAGGAGGTGGCGCTGGGCTTGCTCGACGGCCTGGGACTGCAGGTGGATGTGGCCGACAACGGCCAGATTGCGCTGGACCTGGTGCAGCAGCACCGCTACGACCTCGTGCTGATGGACATGCAGATGCCGGTGCTGGACGGCGTCGAGGCCACGCGCGCGATCCGGCGCCTGCCGCAGCTCGACGCCATGCCCATCGTGGCGATGACGGCCAATGCGATGCAGCAGGACCTGGACCGTTGCCGCGCGGCCGGCATGGTCGATTCCGTGACCAAGCCCATCGAGCCGGCGCAGTTGCGGCGCGTGCTGCGGCAGTGGATCGCACCGCGCGCAGGGCCCGGCATGCCGCGGCCAGCGGACGCGGGCACGCCGCAGGCCCCGGCAGCGCCCGCACTGGCCCCCATTGCCGGACTGGACGCGGCGCTGGGCCTGCGCCGCGTGATGGGCAAGCAGACGCTGTACCGCGCCATGCTCGTGAAGTTCGTGGCCGGCCAGAGCGACGCGGTGGACCGCATCGCCGCGGCCCTGCCACACGACCGCGCCACGGCCGAGCGGCACGCGCACACGCTGCGTGGACTGGCCGGCAGCATCGGCGCCTCGGCCCTGCAGCAGCAGGCCGGCGTGTTGGAGCAGGCCATCCGCGTCGCTGCGCCCGACACCGACTTCAGGCCTTTGCTGGGCGCCGTGCAAGCCGCGCTGGGGCCGCTGGTGCAGGCCTTGGCCGCACAGCTGCTGCCACCCGCCGCACCCGGTGCGCCGGCCGCTGCCGTCGGCGCGGCAGGGGCAGCGGCGTTCGAGCCGCAGCAGTTCCGCGCGGTGTGCAGCCGGCTCGCCGAACTGCTGGCCGAGGGCGATGCGGATGCCTCGGAGTGGTGGCAGACCCATGCCACGCTGCTGCAGGCCGGCTTGCAAGGCCACTACGCGCCCATCGCGCAGGCCATCGAATGCTACGACTTCAGCCTCGCGCTGGACGCCCTGGAGCAGGCCACCACCATGCAGAGCAGCGGCTGAGCGCTACTTGATCAGCGCGTGCACGGCCTTGAATGCGGGGTGCTCGGCCGTCTCCAGCCATTCGAACAGCACCATCTCGGTGGTCACGAGCTCGGCGCCCGCACCGGCCAGGCGGTCGAAGGCCGCGTCGCGGTTGCGCTCGGTGCGCGAGCCGCAGGCGTCGGTCACGACCCAGACCTCCACCTCGTCCTCCAGCAGCTCGAGCGCGGTCTGCAGCAGGCAGACATGGGCCTCGCAGCCCGCGATGACGATGCTGCCGCGCTCGGACTCGGCCGGCTTTTGCAGGTGCTTGGGCAGGCTGCGCGCATTGCCCGCGGCGGGCTTGGCGGGCGGCTGCAGCCATTCGCCCAGGCCTTCGGCCACGGCGCTGAAGTGCATCTTGGCCAGCGTGCGCTTGCACAGCGCGCGCAGCTCGGGCAGGTTGGGGCCAAGCTTGGACGGGTTCTGCTCCGTGCCCCAGACCGGCACCTCCAGCAGTTGCGCGGCCTGCGCCAGCCTGAGCGCATTGGCCGCCACCTCGGCGTGGCCGGCGATGGCCGGCATCAGCTTTTGCTGGTAGTCGACCAGCACGAGTTGGGAGGCGGAGGCTTGCAGCAGCATGGGGATCTCGAAACGCAATGCGGGGTGCGTATTACACCCCAGGCACCAGCCGCAGCAACTGGCCGTTGCTGGCGTCGGTCAGCAGGTACAGCAGCCCGTCGGGGCCCTGGCGCACGTCGCGCACGCGCTGGCCCAGGTTCTCGAGCACGAGCTGCTCCTGCAGGGTCTTGCCGTCGGCCCCGATCTGCAGCCGGTGCAGCCGGCTGAACTTGAGCGAGCCGATGAACAGGCTGCCCTGCCAGGCGCGTCCATAGCGCTCGCTGCCCAGGAAGGCCATGCCCGACGGCGCGATCGACGGCACCCAGACCTTGAGCGCCGGCTCCATGCCGGCCTTCTCGCTCAGGCCTTCGCCGATGCGGCCGCCGCCGTAGTTCTCGCCATGGGTCACCACGGGCCAGCCGTAGTTGCGCCCGGCCTGGGGCAGATTGATCTCGTCGCCGCCCTGGGGGCCGTGCTCGTGGGTCCACAGCCGGCCGTCCGGGCCCAGCGTGGCGCCCTGCATGTTGCGGTGGCCGATGCTCCAGATCTCGGGCAGTGCACCGGCGCGGCCGACGAAGGGGTTGTCCTTGGGCACGCTGCCGTCCTTGCCCACGCGCACGACCTTGCCGAGGTGGTTGTCCAGCGTCTGCGCATCGGCCATGCGGCTGTAGCGGTCGCCCAGCGTCAGGAACAGCGTGCCGTCGGGCTTGCCGCCGACCTGGCGCTCGACGATGCGGCAGCCGAAGTGCGAACTGCTGGACACCTTGGGCTTCTGGCTGAAGATCACGCGCACGTCCTGCAGCTGCGTGCGGTCCTCCGACAGCCGGGCCCGTGCCAGCGCCGTGCTGTTGCCGCGTCCACCCTCGGCCGGCTCGCTGAAGCAGAAGTAGAGCGTGCGGTTGCCCGCGAAGCCGCTGTCCAGCACCACGTCGAGCAGGCCGCCCTGGCCGCCGGAGGCGACCTCGGGCAGGCCGGCCAGCGGCTCACCGAGCCGGCCATCGGCCTCGACCACGCGCATGCGGCCCGGCCGCTCGGTCACGAGGAATCGGCCCTCGGGCAGGAAGGCCAGGCCCCAGGGGTTGCGCAGGCCGGAGGCGACGGGCTGTGCGCTGGGCGCGGCCGGGGTCTGGGCGCCGGCCGACAAGGCGGCCAGGGACAGTGCGCACAGCGCCAGCCTGGCCATGCGTGGAAGGGAACGGGAAAGCCGCATGCGGGGGTCCTGCGAAAAGGTGGGAATTCCTGGCCGAACGGCCATTTGCACATGCCTTGGAGAAATGGACCGCGCAATTCGTTCAGCATTGTTTTCAGTCCGTTTGTACGGGGTGGGGGCCTGTTCTTGTCGGACATCCACCCATGCCGTTACAAATTTCTTCTTCAAATTATTAATAATCAAATACTTACAATCATTTCTTCGCTTGACGCCTGAGCAGCTCAGGCCTTACTCTCCCGCCCCATGCCCCGTTGGACCGCTGCCCTCCTTCTCGCCTGCTGCGTTGCCAGCGCGGCCCACGCCGCCCCCCCTGCCACCCCTCTTCCGACCGCGACGGCCGACATGCCGGACGACATGGAACGCGTGCTCGTGGAGCGTGGCCTGATCCGCCAGACCCTGGGCCACATCGAGCAGGTCGGGCAGAGCATGCGCGACACCACCTCCGACCTGGTCGGCACGGCCATGGGCTTTTTGGGCGTGCCCTACCGCCGCGGCGGCAACTCCGTGGAATCGGGCTTCGACTGCAGCGGCTTCGTGCGGGCCGTGTACTCGCAGACCGTGGGCCTGGTGCTGCCGCGCCGTGCCAACGAGCAGGCCGCCGCCACCGACACCATCGACAAGCGCGACCTGCAGCCCGGCGACCTGGTGTTCTTCAACACCATGCGCCGCGCCTTCAGCCATGTCGGCATCTACGTGGGCGACGGCAAGTTCGTGCACGCACCGCGCAGCGGCGCCAAGGTCCGCGTCGAAGACATGGACAGCAGCTACTGGAAGCGCCGTTTCGACGGCGCACGCCGCGTGGAAGCCGCGAGCACCGCGCTCGACGCGGCAGCCCTGGGCCGCAGCGGCAACTGAGCCGCTGGCCCCCCTTCACGCCCCGAATTCCTGCGCCGCGAGCTGGCGCATGCGCTGCACGGTGGGCTTGCTGCTGCCCGGCCGGTAGGCCAGTGCGAGCGCGACCAGGGCCTGGTCGGCGAGCTCGCGCAGCGGCCGGAACACCAGCTGCGGGTTCGGCTGCTCGGCCACCATGGACGGCACCAGTGCGATGCCCAGGCCGGTCTGCACCAGGGCCAGCACGGTCTGGATCTGGATCGCCTCCTGCGTGGCGCGCGGCACGAAACCCGCGCGCTGGCACAGCAGCATGCACACGCTGCGCATGCCCTCGGCCTGGGTGCGGTCGTAGAAGATGAAGTTCTCGTCGCGCAGGTCTGCCAGCTGCAGGCTGCGCCGGCGCGCCAGCGCATGGCCCTGCGGCAGCGCCGCCACCAGGGTCTGGCGCTGCAGCGTGAGGAACTCCGCGCCCATGGCGTCGAGCACGGGCGTCCAGAGCAGGCCGACGTCGAAGCTTTCGTCGGCCAGGCCGCGCAGGATCTGCATCGAGGAGCTGTCGCGCAGCAGCAGCTCGACCTGCGGATGCTCGGCCCGAAAGCGCGGGATCAGCCGCTGCAGCAGGCCCAGCGTGGCCGAACCCACGAAGCCCACGCGCAGCAGCCCGGCCATGCCGCTCTGCGCCAGCGCCGCCATCTCGGAGAAGGAGGCGGCGTGGTGCAGCATGTGGCGCGCATCGTCCAGAGCCGCCTCGCCGCTGGGCGTGAGGCGCACGCCCTTGGCGCCGCGCTCGAACAGCCGCACGCCCAGTTCGGTCTCCAGCTTCTGGATCGAGACCGTGAGCGGCGGCTGCGTCATGTGCAGCAGTTGGGCGGCGCGGTGGAAGTTCAGCGTCTCGGCCAGCACCACGAAATGCCGGATGCGACGCAGGTCCACGCTGCGCAGGGCGGAGTTCGTCATGGGCGCACGCTAGCACGATTCGATTGAGCTATCGCAGTCCCGCAAATTCCTATTGGACGCTCTATCGCTGCGGCGCTATCGTCGGCGCAGCAAACCACGGGAGACAAATCCGATGCCGCACCGCCGCGCCCTGCTGGCCCTGGCCGCCCTGCCCCTTGTGTCCGTTCTGTCCGGCCTGGCCGGCGCGCCGGCACTGGCCCAGGACTTTCCGAACAGGCCGATCAGGTTCGTCGTGCCCTTCCCGCCCGGCAGCGGCACCGACACCTCGGCCCGCTACTTCGGCAAGAAGCTCTCGGAGCTGACCGGCCAGCCCGTGGTCGTCGAGAACAAGGCCGGCGCCAACGGCTTCCTCGCGGTGCAGGCCGTGCTGGCCGCGCCCGCCGACGGCTACACGGTGTTCGTCGGCAGCAACTCCACGCTGGCCGTCAACGTGGCGCTGTTCAAGTCCCTGCCCTACGACCCGGTCACGGACTTCGCGCCGCTGAGCATGATGATGCGTTCGCCGGCCTTGTTGATCGTGCCGGGCAACTCGCCGCACAAGAGCCTGGCCGAGCTGATCGCCGCGGCCAAGGCCAAGCCCACGGCGCTGAACTACGGTGCCGGCTCGGCCGGCTACCAGCTCATGGCCGAGCTGTTCAACGACGCGGCCAGGGTGCAGACCACGCACGTGCCCTTCAAGGGCGCCAACGAGGCCGTGGCGGCGGTCGCAGCCGGCACCGTGGACCTGGCCTTCGCCGAGATGACGAGCGCGCAGGAGATGGTCAAGGGCGGCCGCATCCGCGCGCTGGCCGTCGCGTCCGACAAGCGCACCGTGGCGCTGCCCGAGGTCACCACCGCCACCGAAGCCGGCTTGCCGGGCTTCACGGCCTACACCTGGGTCGGCGCCATGGTGTCGGCCAAGACGCCCAAGGCCGAGGCCGACAAGCTGGCCGCGCTGCTCACGCAGATCGAACGCCTGCCCGAGACGCGCGCCTTCTACGAGCGCATCGGCGCCGAGGTCATGCAGGGCGGCCCGCAGGAAATGCGCGCTTTCCAGACCGAGGAGATCCGGCTGTGGAAGCGCATCGCGGCGCAGGCCAAGGTGGAGTTGCAATGAGGCTCGCTGTGCTTTGCGCCCAGGCGGCGGCAGCGGGCCTGGGCTCGAAGGCCCACGCTCGCGGGCACCGGCGCGGCCCTGCCCATCGCATGCCCTCGAACGACCGCTGTGCTTCAGACGCGCGCATCGCCACCGCGAATGGTGCCTGCGCCCGCAGGCCCACCGCCACCGCCCAACACCCAAGTGGCACGCAAGTGCGGACATGCCCGTCGGGCGCCTTCGCACCAGCGCAGCGTGAGGCAGATGGTGCTGACATGCGGGCGCAGGGGCCATTCGCGGCCCAGCGCCTGCTGACAAGCCGCTCCATGGGCGGGCGAGCACAAGTCTCTCCAGCCACCGACAGCGCCCGCGAGTGTGCCCCGGAGAACGCGTGTCTGCGCCGCCTGCCGTCTGGGCCACCACGCTCGCACGCGGCCCAAGAGCGAGGGGCGACCGCATGAGCACACCAGAAGGCGCCCTCACAGGCATCCGCGTGCTGGACCTCTCGCGCGTGCTGGCCGGCCCCTGGGCCGCGCAGCTGCTCGGCGACCTGGGCGCCGAGGTCATCAAGGTCGAGCGCCCCGGCACTGGCGACGACACGCGCACCTGGGGCCCGCCCTTCGTGCGCGACGGCCAGGGCGAGCCGACCACCGACGCGGCCTACTACCTCTGCACCAACCGCAACAAGCGCTCGATCACGGTGGACATGCAGACACCCGAGGGCCAGCGGCTGCTGCAGGAACTCGCGCAGCGCAGCGACGTGGTGGTCGAGAACTTCAAGACCGGCAGCCTGGCGCAATATGGGCTGGACTGGGCCACCCTGTCGGCCCTGAACCCGCGCCTGGTCTACTGCGCGATCACGGGCTTCGGCCAGACCGGCCCCTACGCGCAGCGCGCGGGCTACGACTTCCTGATCCAGGGCATGGGCGGTCTCATGAGCATCACGGGCCAGCCCGACGGCGCACCTGGCGCCGGGCCCATGAAGGTGGGCGTGGCACTGACCGACATCCTGACCGGCCTGTACGCGGCCAACGCGATCCAGGCGGCGCTGCACGCCCGCGCCCGCACGGGCCGCGGCCAGTACATCGACCTCGCACTGCTCGACGTGGGCGTGGCCTGCCTCGCAAACCAGGCCATGAACTACCTGCACAGCGGCCAGGCGCCGCAGCGCATGGGCAATGCGCACCCCAACACCGTGCCCTACCAGGACTTTCCGACGGCCGACGGCCACATGATCCTGGCCACGGGCAACGACGGGCAGTACGCACGCTTCTGCGAGGCCGCCGGCCACCCCGAATGGGCGAGCGACCCGCGCTTCGTGCGCAACACGGGCCGGCTGCAGCACCGCGAGGCGCTGATCGCGCTGCTGCGCTCGGCCACGGTGCAGCGCACCACCGCCGACTGGATCGCACTGCTCGAGAAAGCCGGCGTGCCCTGCGGCCCGATCAACAGCATCGCCGACGTGTTCGCCGACCCGCAGGTGCGCGCGCGTGGCCTGCAGATGGCCATGCCGCATGCGGCCGGCGCCGAGGTGGCGCTCGTGGCCAACCCGATCCGGATGTCGGACACCCCCGTGCAGTACCGCGAGGCCCCGCCGCAGCTGGGCCAGCACACGCGCGCGGTGCTGCATGACATCCTGGACATGAGCGAGAAGGACATCGATGAACTGCAGCAGAAAGGTGCCCTGGGATGAGCGCACTTGATTCCCTAACCCTGACAGAAATCCCGCCCGAGGACGAAGCCCTGCGCGCGCCGGTCCGTGCCTTCCTGGCCGAAGCCCTGAAGGACGTGCCCGCCCATGTGCGCGCCAAATCCTGGAGCGGCTACGACCCGGCCTTCAGCCGCAAGCTGGGTCAGCAGGGCTGGCTCGGCATCACGCTGCCGCCGGCCTATGGCGGTGGCGGTCGCAGCGCGTTCGCGCGCTACGTGCTGGTCGAGGAATTCCTGAACTGGGGCGCGCCCGTGGGCTCGCACTGGATCGCCGACCGCCAGAGCGCGCCGCTGATCCTGCGCTTCGGCACCGAGGAACAGAAGCAGCGCTATGTGCCGCCGATCTGCCGCGGCGAGTCCTACTTCTGCATCGGCATGAGCGAGCCCGGCGCCGGCTCGGACCAGGCCAGCGTGCGCACGCGCGCCACGCCCAACGATGCCGGCTGGCTGCTCAA
>DATKFT010000331.1:0-3504 GCA_035544335.1 Pseudorhodoferax sp. | reverse complement strand
CGGCGGGGCCGCAGCCCACGTTGAGCACGCGCACGGGGCCGTCGCCGGCCGTGATGCCGGACAGCGGCGCCAGCGTGTCGACCAGGATGTCGATGCGGTTGCGGTGGGCGCGCGCGACGGCCGCGTTCAGGAACAGCGCGTTGATGATCTGGAAATAGGTGCTGGCCCCGTCGCGCGGGTCCTGCAGCATCTGGTTGACCATCTGGTAGTCGCCCGCATAGCCCAGCGGCTTGGCGAAGGTGCGGTAGACGAAGGGCGCGCGCAGGATCAGCGGATGGATCGCGGTCTGGGCGAAGGTGCGGTGCGCGGCCTGCAACGGCTCGGGCACATCACGCGACACGTCCTCGAGCCGGTCGAAGTAGCTGCGCGCACGCAGCATCAGCGGCTCGGCGATCTCGAAGAACACGTCCTTGCGCAAACGGCCCTCGGGGTCCTTGGGCAGCGTGGCGGACATGTCGGCCTGGTCCACCCAGCGCGACACGTCGGACAGGTAGGCGCGCAGCTCGCTGACCGCGACCTGGTAGGTCTCGCCGATCGTGAAGCGCTGGTTCCACTCGTCCACGAACCCGCGGGCCTGTTGGGCGAACGAGGCCGGGTCGTGGCCCATGACGGCCAGTTCGTCCCATTCGTCGATCAAGGTGACCGACACCACCGCCATCAGGCCGGTGTTGAGCAGACTCACCACCACGGCCTTGCCGCGGTACACCGGCCGCTCGCCAGCGCGCACGGTCAGGTCGCTGAGCACCTCGCTGACCTGGACGATGGAATAGGGGTTGTAGATTTCCATCACCAGCGAACGCCGCTGGTGGTTGGTCAACACCCCGCGAACGACCTCGCCCTGGCTGTTGCGGAACGTGATGACGGCATCGATGGCACGGGGTGATAGCACGGTGCTGACCTCGACAAACGCGGGATTCGGGGAGCCTCAGGGGGCGGATGGTGCGGTGCTCAGCGCACCGGACGGCGGGCATGGGCCCGGCCGGACCGGCGCCGGCACCCTGGCCGCAGCGCGGATGCCGCGGCGCTCACGCCGCGCCATGGCATTTCTTGTACTTCTGCCCGCTGCCGCAGGGGCAGGGATCGTTGCGCCCGGGCTGCACCTCGCGCCGCAAGGGCGCCACACGCGGGCCCAGCGTGCGGGCCATGGCCCGCAGGTCGTAGACGGCCCAGACCGCCTGGCCGAAGTCCTCCAGACGCTCGGCCGACATGCTGGGCGGGCCGTCCTCGCCCGCGTCGGTCACGTAGGCCGAGACCTCCGCCGGCCCCGTATCGTCCTCGCACAGCACGGCCACCGTGCCCAGCGCGTCGTCCATGGAACGCGCGATGTCCTTCTCGCGGCTGGGCGCCAGCCACTCGTCGGGCCACTGTTCGACCGCGAGCATGAACCCCAGCGCCCACAGCTGGGCAAAGGACGGCAGTTCGTCCAGGGCGGCCGCCAAGCTGGCCTCGTCCTGCTGCTGCAACCCCAGGGCCTCGGCCCGCTCCGCCGGCGCGAGCAGCGTGATGGCGCTGCGCACGTCCAGCACCTGCGGGCAGTAGGCGCGGTCGTCGTCCAGGCTGTCGACCTCTTCGTCCAGCGCCGCGGCCACCTCCAGCCGGCGGCGCTCCCACAGGGCCTCGAACTGCGCGCGCTGCGCGGGGTCGGCGATCACCTGGTCCAGCGGCGCGTCCGTG
The DNA here is from genome assembly GCA_035544335.1 of Pseudorhodoferax sp. Classification (GTDB taxonomy): domain Bacteria; phylum Pseudomonadota; class Gammaproteobacteria; order Burkholderiales; family Burkholderiaceae_C; genus Pseudorhodoferax. The sequence goes on along the minus strand of DATKFT010000331.1, from coordinate 1,830 downwards.
TCGAACAGCACGGGCCAGCAGTCGGCCGCGGCCAGCGGGCTGCGGCAGCAGACCAGTGCGGCCATGAAGCCTTCGCAGAACTCCCACTGCGGCGCCTCGATGCCCTGCTCACGCAGTCCGTCCAGCAGGGCGTCTAGCGTGTCGAAGTCCTGGGGTTCCAGGAGTGCCGTGGCCGGCGTGGAAACAGGGGCGGATGGGGAAGGGGATGACGACATTCTTGGAACAGTCTGCCGGCGGGCAGCTGCCTTGCAGTGGACAAAAGCGCGCAACCGCGTCCAGGCTGGCGGACCGGTTGCGCGGGGCGCGTGACGCGCCCGTGCGATGAATCAAGTGTGCCAGCTTCGCCACCGGCCTTCCGCGGTTCTAGGCGGGGGACGGAACACTGTTGGTAACCAACTGTTGCGAGACGTCCACACCCAGTGCGGCCAGCCGCGCCCGTGGCGCGAGCACGGCCTGGTCCTTGCTCAGCAGCACGGCGCGGTGCGCGACGGCCAGGTCGATGAACGGCTGGTCGTCCGGGTCGGCGCAGGGCACGGCGCATGCGGGCGCCGCGTCGACCACGTGGCTCCAGGCGTCGAAGGCCGCGCACAGCGCCTGCGCCGAGCGCCCGTGTGCGCTGCGCCAGGCCGCCAGCTGCGGGTAGTCCAGCACGCGGACGAACTCGGCCCGCATGGCCGGCGAGACCAGCCAGCGCAGGCGCCGCTGCTGCAGCGCCTCGCGCAGGACCGCGGTGCCGAGGTCTTCGAACAGCAGCAGGTCCAGCGCGACATTGGTGTCCAGCACCAGCGCGCGGCCACCCTCAGCTGGCGTCATCGGTGGGTGTGGCGGGCTTGGTGCGCGCCGATCCGGCGACCAGCTCGAAGCGCAGCAGCCGGCATTCGATGGGGCCGTTCCACATCGGCACGCGGCGCGACTCCTTGAGCCGCATGCGGCTGGGCAGCTTGGCGTCGGGCGTGAGCACCCAGGCGGTCCAGCCCGCGTAATGGCGCTTCCAGTGCGTGGCCAGCTGGGGGAAGAAGTCGCCGCCGTCGTCGGTCTGTGCGCTCTCGCGGCCACGCTGCGGCTGCCCGCGGCCGGTACCGGCCACGCCCGCCACGGCGATGCGTTCGCCATAGGGCGGGTTCATCAACAAGGTGCCGGATTCGGCCGGCGGCATGCGCTGCAGCGCGTCGCCGCCGCGCAGCTGCACGGCCGCGGCGACACCGGCGCGCTGCGCGTTGCGCTGCGCGAAGTCGACCATGCGGTGGGCCACGTCGCTGCCGAACACGGGCGCCGTGGGCGCGTGCTGCGCGGACTGGGCCTCCTGGCGCAGCGCGTCCCAAACATGGGGCTGGAACGGCGCGAGCCGCTCGAAACCGAAGCGCCGGTGCAGGCCCGGTGCAATGCCGCAGGCGATCTGCGCGGCCTCGATCGCGATGGTGCCGCTGCCGCAGCAGGGGTCGTACAGCGGCGTCTGCGCATCCCAGCCGCTGGCGGCGATCATGGCGGCGGCCAGGGTTTCCTTGAGCGGCGCATCGCCCTTGTCCTCGCGCCAGCCGCGCTTGAACAGCGGCTCGCCCGAGCTGTCCATGTACAGCGTGAGCCGGTCGGTGGTCAGGTGGGCGTAGATGCGCACCTGCGGAAAGCGCGTGTCCACGTCGGGCCGGCTGCCGGTCTTGTCGCGGAAGCGGTCGGCGATCGCGTCCTTGATGCGCAGCGCCGCGAAATTGAGGCTCTGCAAGGGGCTGTGCTGGGCCGTGAGCTCGATCTTGAAGCTCTGGCGCGGCGTGAACCAGGCCTCCCAGGCGACGTTGGATGCGACCGTGTAGAGGTCTTGCTCGTTGCGGTAGT
>DATKFT010000330.1:0-2609 GCA_035544335.1 Pseudorhodoferax sp. | reverse complement strand
GCCAGCACATGCTGCAGTACGCGATCACCGGCCAGCCGGCCGCGCCCATGCCCGAGCGCATCTCGGCCTGGGCGCTGTACGACGTGTTCACGGTCAGGGACGGCGAGCAGATCTTCCTGGCCGCGGTCAGCGACGCGCAATGGAACACATTCTGCCGCGCCATGGGCTTTGGCGACCTGATGGCCGACCCGGCGCTTGCCACCAACAACCAGCGGGTGCTGGCACGGCCGACCATGCTGGCCGAACTGCGCCGCCGCCTGGCCCCACGCAGCGCGGCCGAGCTGTCGGAGATCTTCGAGCGCCACGGCCTGCCGTTCGCACCCATCGTGCGGCCCGAAGACCTGTACGACGACCCGCACCTGCTGGGCACGGGCGGCCTGGCCGACATCCGCCTGCCCGATGGCGAGCGCGCCGGCCAGACCGCCAAGACGGCCCTGTTCCCCATCGCGATGGATGGCGAACGCCTGGGCGTGCGGCTGGACCCGCCCACCCTGGGCGAGCACACCGACGCGCTGCTGCGCGAGCTGGGGTACGACGCTGCGCAGATCGCCGCGCTGCGCGCCGATGCATTCGTCGCGTGAACTGCCCCGTGAACGAGCCATACCAAAGAAGGAGACAACGATGCGCACCACCACCATCACGACGACGACAACCCTGGCCTCGCCGCGGCGCCGCCAGCTGCTGACCCTGACTGCGGCCGCGGCCGGCGTTGTGGCCGCGCCCGGCATCGTGCGAGCCCAGTCCAGCGACCGGCCCGTGCGCTTCGTGCTGCCCGTCAGCGCCGGCTCTGGCGTGGACACCATCGTGCGGGCCTGTGCGCCCACGCTGGCGCTGCAGCTCCGGCGTCCCGTCGTCGTCGAGAACCAGCCCGGCGCAGGCGGCATCACGGGCACCGCCACGCTGGTCAAGGCCGCGCCCGACGGCTTCACCCTGAGCGTGGTGTCCAACAACCACGTGATCTTCCCGAGCGTCTACAAGAGCCTGCCGTTCGACCCGATCGCCGACATCACGCCGATCACCGTGCTGGGCTCGACGCCGCTGGCCGTGGTCGTCAATCCGCACAAGCTGCCGGTCAAGACCGTGCCGGAACTGGTCGCGCTGCTCAAGGCCAACCCGGGCAAGTACAACTACGGATCGGCCGGCAACGGCACCATCCTGCACCTGGCAGCCGCGATGTTCCTGGAAGAGGCCGGCGTGACGGCGCAGCACGTGCCGTACAAGGGCACCGGGCCGCTGTTGGCCGATCTGCTCGGCGGCCAGGTCGACATGGGTGTCATCGCCTTCCCCGCGATCCAGGCCCACCTGCAGAGCCGCGGGCTGGTGGCCGTGGGCGTCGGCACGGCGGCGCGCTCACCGATCTTGCCGGACCTGCCCACGGTGGCCGAGCAGGGCCTGCCGGGCTACGTGGTCGAGGGCTGGTTCGGCGTCATCGGGCCGGCGCGGCTGCCGGCGGCCAGCGTGCAGCAGATCCACCAGGCCTTCGTCGCCGCCATGGCCGTGCCCGAGGTTCGCGACGCCATGCTCAAGCAGGGCAACGCGATCAACCCGACCAGCCCCGAGGCTGCAGCCGCGTTCTTCCGCGCAGAGAAGGACAAGTACGCCCGCATCGTGAAGGCTGCGGGCGTACAGGCGGCCTGATCCAGGCTGCCACCGCGTTCGCGTTGCGAGCGCCATTCCGATCCCTCGCGTCCTGGCCGTGGCCAGACGCCTTGCTGTGCGCCGTTGGCTTCACGAGGGCCGATGCCGCACTGCGCTCGCCGCTGCCTGCCCAGGCAACGTCCTCCCCGCAAAGCCGCCCCGTCGGCATTTGGAGACAACGATGAAAGTACCTCGACATTCCGCCCGCACGCTGCTCGCCGTCGCTGCCGCCTGCATTGCCGTGGCAACGGCCGGCTGTGGTGATGCCACGAGCCAAGCGGCCGATTCTGTGCCCTTCGGCGGTCCGTTGGCGGCAGATCTGCCGCTGGCCAAGGCGTACGACGACGCAGCCAGGGCGCTTGCGGAATCGACCGACAACCCCATCCTGAAGTGGGAGTACCGCATCTGGTGCCAGACCGGGTACCGCACCACGCGCGAAGGCGGCACGGGCCAGCCGATCGACCAGCCGGTGAACCCGGACGTGGACCTGGTGTCGCCAACGGGCTTTGTCGACACCGCACTGGACAAGCCCATGCCCGAGGGCGGCGTGCGGTTCATGGACAACGCCTGGTACTTCGGGACCAGGGTGACCGGCATGGTGGTGGTCCGCAATCCCGATGGCAGCCTGCTGATGTTTGACGCTCTGACCAATGCCAGGGACATGCAGGCGCAGACGCTCGATCAGATGCGCGCCGCACACCTGGTCCGTCGCGCGTCACGCACATCTTCATCGGGCACGAGCACGCCGACCACTATGGCGGTGTCAACCTCGTGCGCCGCGACCATGCGCCGAACGCCAAAGTCGTCGCCACGGCGCCGGCCGCCGCCGCGATTGCCAGTGCCAGGGCGCGCGCGGAGGCGAGGACCTACACCGGAACGGCTGCAGAGCAGGCCGCTGCCAAGGAGGCGGCCCTGCTCAACATTCCTGACCGCATCGACATCCAGATCGCCGCGTTCGACGGCTTTCCCAT
>DATKFT010000329.1:0-2127 GCA_035544335.1 Pseudorhodoferax sp. | reverse complement strand
AGCGAGCGCTCCACGGGCAGCAGCTTGCCCCAGACCGTGTAGCCGCCTTCGCCGTCCAGCGTCTCGCCCACGGCCAGGTCGCGCTTGGCCGTGGCCACCACGTCGGCCTGCCACTGCACGGCCGCACCCGTGGGTTCGCGGCGCAGCGCAACGCTGGCGACCGACATGCCGACCTCCAGGCCGATCAGGTGCCAGCGCTTGTACAGCGTGAAATAGCGCCCGCTGTCGTCGGTCTGGGCGTTGTACTCCTCGAAGCAGTTGCGGATGTACTCGGTCTCGCCCTCGACCGTGACCCACACGCCCATGCGGATGTCGTAGTCGAACGGCGTGCCGTCGCTCTGCAGCGAGGACACGACCTCCACCATGCCCTTGCGCTCGAGCACGCCGCCCTCGGCGCGCGGCCGCGTGACGTAGGGGATGCGGTCGATGGGCGCGGGCGGGTAGAGCAGGCCGTCGGATGGCACGCCCAGTCCGGTCGCGTTGGCCACGGCCGCGCTTTCGATGGAGGGCTTGGAGCCGTCCAGGAAGCTGTTGAACATCTTGGGGTTGAGGCCACCGCGGGCCGCCTGCTCGGGAGTCAGGCCGTAGTGGCCCCAGACCGTCTCGGGCGTGGACTCGCAAAAGTGCGGCAGCCATTTGTGGCCGCGCCCGGCCGCCACGACCGGAAAGCCGCAGCAGCGCGCCCAGTCCACGAGGTCGCAGATCAGTGCGGGCTGGTCGCCGAAGGCCAGCGAGTAGACGACGCCGGCCTCCTGCGCGCGGCGCGCCAGCAGCGGGCCGCAGAAGGCGTCGGCCTCCACCGTGACGTTGACCACGGGCTTGCCGTGCGCGAAGGCGTCCAGACAGTGCGCGACGGCCGCGACCGGGTGGCCCGTGCACTCGACGACCACGTCGATGCGCGGATCGCGCGTGACGGCCTGCCAGTCCTCGGTGATCCAGGTCGTGCCCTGCCGCAGGGCCTCCTCGGCCGAGCGCGCCGCGCTGCGTTCGGCCGGCCAGCCCACGCGGGCCAGGTTGGCGCGTGCGGTGGCGGGCGAGAGGTCGGCGATGGCCACCAGCTGCACGCCGGGCGTGCGCGGGATCTGGGCCAGGTACATGGACCCGAACTTGCCCGCGCCGATCAGGCCGATCCGGATGGGGCGTTGCTCGGCGGCACGTTGTTGCAGCTGACGGTACAGGCTCATCGGTTTGTCTCCTTCATGGTGTTGAATGGGCAACCATAGCGCAGACCGCGGCCTGCACCCGTAGCCTGTACAGTTGCGGCCCTTTCGCCTCCAACCCGCCGGTCGCGCCCAGGCGCTGGCACCGGCCCGCCGCATGTCCTCCGTCAGTTCCCCGTCTGCTGCCGTTTCCCCGCCCGTTGCCGAACAGGCCCGCCGGGCCCTGCCCTGGATCGCGGGCTGGCTGGCGCTGATGCTGGTGGTCACGGTGGCGGGCCGCCAGGCCACGCGCGAGCTCGACGTGTTCCAGATCATGGAGCTGCGCTCGGTGCTGGGCCTGGTGCTGCTGTACCCGCTGGTGCGCGCGGCCGGCGGCTGGTCGGCGCTGCGCACGCAGCGGCTGCCGCGCCATGTGGCGCGCAACATCGTGCACTACGGCGCGCAGTACGGCTGGTTCGTCGCGCTGACCATGATCCCGCTGGGCCAGGTCGTGGCCATCGAGTTCACGATGCCGATCTGGACCGTGCTGCTGGCCGCGCTGTTCCTGGGCGAGCGGCTGCACCGCTGGAAGGTGGCGGCCGTGCTGCTGGGCGCGATCGGCGTGGCCATGATCGCGCGGCCGGCCGGGGGCGCGGGCATGGGCGCGGGCCAGGCCATCGCGCTGGCGGCGGCGCTGGGCTTTGCGGTCTCGGTGATCCTCGTGAAATCGCTGGCGCGCACCGAGCAGGCCGTGACCATCATGTTCTGGATGCTGCTCGTGCAGTCGGTGCTGGGCCTGTGGCCGGCGCTCGCCGTGTGGCGCTGGCCCAGCGCGGCGGGCTGGGGCTGGGTGGCGCTGATCGCCATCGGCGCCACCTACGCGCACTACTGCATGGCCAGCGCGATGCGCCATGCCGATGCCACGGTGGTCGTGCCCATGGACTTCCTGCGCGTGCCGCTGTCCGCGCTGGCGGGCTGGCTGGTCTAT
>DATKFT010000328.1:0-2554 GCA_035544335.1 Pseudorhodoferax sp. | reverse complement strand
GACGGTGGTGCAACGCCTGCTCGATGCGGGCGTGGTGATCATCGGCAAGACCAACACGCCGGAGCTGGCGCTGAAGGGGTTCACCGAGCCCGCGGCGTTCGGCATCACGCGCAACCCCTGGGACCTGTCACGCACGCCGGGCGGCTCCAGCGGTGGCTCGGCGGCTGCCGTGGCGGCGGGCATCGTGCCCATGGCCGGCGCGAACGACGGCGGAGGTTCCATCCGCATTCCCGCGGCCTGCTGCGGCCTGTTCGGCCTGCGTCCGTCGCGCGGACGCGTACCGGCCGGACCGGCAGTGGGTGAAGTCTGGGAAGGGGCGTCCAGCGACCTGGTCGTCTCGCGCAGCGTGCGCGATGCGGCATTGGCGCTCGATGTTCTCTCGGGGCCCGCGTGTGGCGAACCCTTCGCCATTGCCGTGCCGGCCACGCCCTTCGCCCGCACGATGGCACGCGAGCCGGGGCAACTGAGAATCGCTTTCTGCACCGAGTCTCCGCTGGGCACCGACGTGCATCCGGAGGCGGTGGCGGCGGTACGCAACGCGGCAAAGCTGCTTGCCTCGCTCGGGCATGACGTGGTGGAGGACCGGCCGCTGTACGACGGCCAGGCACTGGCCCGCTGCTACCTGGAGATGTACTTCGGCCAGGTGGCGGCCACGCTGGCGGATGCCCGCGCGGCGGGCGCCAGGAGCGCCGACTTCGAACTCGCCACGCGATTGCTGGAAGCATTCGGCAAGGCCACCCATGCGGGTGCCTATGTCCGCAGCCACCGGCGCTGGAATGACTTTGCGCGCGCGCTGGGCGAGTTCCACGAGCGCCACGACCTGTTCCTGACGCCCACACTCGCGTGCCCTCCGGTCGGCCACGCGCACACGGTGATGCCCGCTGGCCAGCAACGCATGCTGTCGGTTCTTCTGAACACGGGGGTGCTGGGCGCCCTGGCACGGCTCGGACTCATGGACAAGCCCCTGGCCGACCTGTCACGCCAGAACCTGAGCTACGTGCCTTTCACGCAGCTGGCCAACCTGACCGGCACGCCGGCAATGAGCGTGCCGCTGCATTGGACCTCCGAAGGCCTGCCGTTGGGTGTGCAGTTCATTGGGCCGTTCGGCAGCGAAGCCTCGCTGCTGCAACTGGCGCATCAGCTCGAAGGCGCACAGCCCTGGATGCACCGCCTGCCCGCTGTGGCGCACCCCCGATGAACGGCACAGCAGGCGTCTGCATCATCGTCGGCGCGAGCCATGCGGGTGCCCAGCTCGCCTTCAGCCTGCGGCGCGAAGGCTGGGCTGGCGCCATCCTTCTGATCGGCGACGAGCCGGGGCTGCCGTACCAACGCCCGCCGCTTTCCAAGGCTGCGCTGCAGGCCGCGCAGGCCGTGCAAGCCCCTCTCATCTACAGCGCGGCCGCCTATGAAAAGGCGGCCATCTCCCGCATGCCGGGTGTGCGTGTCGTCGCGCTGGACCGGCCACGCAAGCGCGTGCTGCTTGCCAACGGCGAAGCGCTGGACTACGACAAGCTGGCCTTGTGCACGGGCGCGCGCGCGAGAGAGCTTGCGCTGCCTGGCCGCACGCTGGCAGGCGTGCACGATCTGCGCACGGCAGCGGACGCCCGGGCGATTTCGGCGCAGGTTCGCCCCGGTGGCCGGGCCGTCATCGTGGGGGCCGGCTACATCGGGCTGGAAACGGCCGCTGCGCTGCGCGGGCTGGGCATGCAGGTCACCGTGCTGGAGCAAGGTGGGCGTGTCCTGGAGCGCGTGGCGGCACCCGAGACATCGGCGTACTTCGAGCGCATGCATGCGGCGAACGGCGTCGACATCCGCAAGAACGTCCAGGCCCGTGAATTTCTCGGGACCGGGCGCATCGCGCAGGCCCTGTGCAGCGACGGCACGCTGTTGCCTGCCGACCTGGTGGTGCTCGGCGTGGGCGTGGTGCCCAACATGGCGCTGGCGCAAGAAGCGGGGCTGGCCGTCGGCGACGGCATCCTGGTCGATGAATTCGCCCAGACATCCGACCCCGACATCGTCGCGGCGGGCGACTGTGCTTTTCATCCGAATGCGCTGCTCGGCTTGTCGTTGCGGCTGGAATCCGTGCCGAATGCCGTCGAGCAAGCCAAGAGTGCGGCGGCCACTGTCTGTGGCGTGCGCAAGGCATATTGCGCCATGCCGTGGTTCTGGTCCGACCAATACGACAGTCACCTGCAGATCGCTGGGCTGAACCGTGGCCACGAGCGCGTGGTGGTGCAGGCCGACGGACCCGGCGACGCGCTGGTCGTCTGGTACACCAGGGACGAACGCATCCTGGCGGCCGATTGCATCAACAGTCCGAAGCAGTTCATGCGGGCGAAGAAGCTTGTTGCGAGCAGGGCCCCGGTTGCCGAGCTTCTATCGAGATCTGCGGCGGCCGTGCGATTGTCGAGACCTGTTGATGATCCGGTGGCAGTGAGGCAGCACGGCCTGTTGGGCCACGCTGCGCCGGTGCCCAGGTTCCTAGCGCAGGTACACGGCGTCGCCGACGCGCAGCGCCCCTGCGCTGGCGGTCGTGCCATAGATGCCGACGTTT
>DATKFT010000327.1:0-2740 GCA_035544335.1 Pseudorhodoferax sp. | reverse complement strand
CCTCGCCCCTGCGCACGCACCGACCCGCCTGCGGGAGATTCCGTACAACTACACGTCGTTTTCCGACCGGGAAATCGTGCAGCGGCTGCTGGGCTCGCAGGCTTGGGAAATGCTGTGCGACCTGCGCGGCGAGCGCCGCACCGGCCGGTCGGCGCGCATGCTGTACGAGGTGCTGGGCGACATCTGGGTGGTGCGCCGCAATCCCTATCTGCAGGACGACCTGCTGGACAACCCCAAGCGCCGCGGCCTGCTGGTCGAGGCGCTGAACCACCGGCTGCGCGAGGTCGAGCGCCGGCGCGAACCCGACGACGCGGAACGCGACGGCAAGGTGGGCCGGCTGCTGGACATGGCGCGCAGCGCCGTGCGGGCCTTCGAGCAGGAATTCAACGAAACGGCCGAACTGCGCCGCCGCGTGCAGAAGGTGCTGGGCCGCGCGACGGCGCGCGACAACATCAAGTTCGACGGGCTGTCCCGGGTCTCGCACGTCACCGACGCCACCGACTGGCGGGTGGAATTCCCGTTCGTGGTGCTGACGCCCGACAGCGAGGACGAGATCGCCGCGCTGGTGCGTGGCTGTATCGAGCTGGGCCTGACCATCATCCCGCGCGGGGGCGGCACGGGCTATACCGGCGGCGCGGTGCCGCTGACCTGGAAGTCCGCTGTCATCAACACCGAGAAGCTCGAAACCCTGGGCGATGTCACCGTCGGCCCGCTGCCCGGCGTGGACCGCGAGGTCGCGACGGTGTTCACCGGCGCGGGCGTGGTCACCAAGCGGGTGGCCGACGCGGCCGACAAGGCCGGTTTCGTGTTCGCCGTGGATCCCACCTCGGCCGAGGCCTCCTGCGTGGGCGGCAATGTCGCCATGAACGCCGGCGGCAAGAAGGCGGTGCTGTGGGGCACGGCGCTGGACAACCTGGCCTGGTGGCGCATGGTCGATCCCGAGGGCAACTGGCTGGAGGTCACGCGCCTCGAGCACAACCTGGGCAAGATCCACGACGTGGCGGTGGCCCGGTTCGAATTGAAGTGGTTCGACGGCGCCGGCAAGCCGGGCGAGCGCCTGCTGCGCACCGAGACGCTGGACATCCATGGCCGCGTGTTCCGCAAGGAAGGCCTGGGCAAGGACGTGACCGACAAGTTCCTGGCCGGCCTGCCGGGCGTGCAGAAGGAAGGCACCGACGGCCTGATCACGTCGGCGCGCTGGGTGCTGCACCGCATGCCCAAGCACGTGCGCACGGTCTGCATGGAGTTCTTCGGGCAGGCCCGCGACGCCATTCCGTCCATCGTCGAGGTCAAGGGCTACCTGGACGGCGAAGGGCGGGCGCGCGGCGCCATCCTGGCCGGCCTGGAGCACCTGGACGAGCGCTACCTGCGCGCGGTGGGCTATGCCACCAAGAGCAAGCGCGGCACGCTGCCCAAGATGGTCCTGATCGGCGACATCGTCGGCGACGACGAGGACGCCGTGGCCGTGGCCGCCAGCGAGGTCGTGCGGCTGGCCAATACCCGCCACGGCGAAGGCTTCGTCGCGGTCAGCGCCGAGGCCCGCAAGAAGTTCTGGCTGGACCGTTCGCGCACGGCCGCCATCGCGCGCCACACCAACGCCTTCAAGATCAACGAAGACGTGGTGATTCCGCTGCCGCGCATGGGCGAGTACACGGACGAGATCGAACGCATCAACATCGAGCTGTCGACCCGCAACAAGCTGCGGCTGATCGACCGGCTGGCCGAGTTCTTCGACGGCGAGCTGCCGGTGGGCAAGAGCGAGGACGGCGAGGGCGAGAAGCTGTCGCGCGAAGAGATCCTGGGCGACCGCGCCGTGCAGGCGCTGGAGCTGCTGGAGTCGGTGCGCGAGCGCTGGAACTGGATCCTGCGCAGCATGGACCTGCCGCTGGCCGACACGCTGGGCGAGTTCGCCCGCATCGGGCTGGGGCAGCTGCTGCCGGCCCTGCAGGAGCGGCTGCAGGTGCAGCCCACGGCGCGCGTGTTCGACGTGGTGCAGGACCGAACGGTGCGCGTGTCCTGGAAGGCCGAGCTGAAGGCGCCGCTGTCGCGCATCTTCTCCGGCCAGGCCTGCGCGCCCATCCTGGTCCGGGCCCAGGAGATCCACGACAAGGAACTCAAGGGCCGGGTGTTCGTCGCGCTGCACATGCACGCGGGCGACGGCAACGTGCACACCAACATCCCCGTCAACTCCGACAACTACGAGATGCTGCAGGAGGCCAACGAGGCCGTCGCGCGCATCATGGACGTCGCGCGCAACCTGGACGGGGTGATCTCGGGGGAGCACGGCATCGGCATCACCAAGTACGAGTTCCTGTCCGAGGCCGAGCTGGCGCCGTTCCAGGACTACAAGCGCCGCATCGATCCGCACAACCGCTTCAACGCCGGCAAGCTGATGCCCGGCGGCGACCTGCGGCACGCGTATACGCCCAGCTTCAACCTGTTGGGGCACGAGTCGCTGATCATGCAGCAGAGCGACATCGGCGCGATTTCGCACGCCATCAAGGACTGCCTGCGCTGCGGCAAGTGCAAGCCCGTGTGCGCGACCCACGTGCCGCGCGCCAACCTGCTCTATTCCCCGCGCAACAAGATCCTGGCGACCTCGTTGCTGGTCGAGGCCTTCCTGTACGAAGAGCAGACGCGGCGCGGCATCAGCATCAAGCACTGGGAAGAATTCGAGGACGTGGCCGACCACTGCACGGTCTGCCACAAGTGCGAGAAGCCCTGTCCGGTGGACATCGAC
>DATKFT010000326.1:0-6193 GCA_035544335.1 Pseudorhodoferax sp. | reverse complement strand
GGCGGGGTCGATCTGGTCGCGCGAGGTGGCATAGCTGTGCACCACCTCGAGGTCCTGCAGTGCCGCCTGGCGCGCCGCGGGCAGGGCGGCCCAGGCCGCGCGCGTGGAGACGAATTCCGTCGCTCCGCCGTCCTGCGGAATGACGCGGGCCGAGAGCACCGAGGCCAGTGCCGGCAACCGCTTGAACGAGCTGTCGGTGTGCCACAGCTGGTTGGCCCGCGCGATCAGCATGGCCCGGTCGTTCGGCGGCACCACGCCGCCGTCGGGGCCGATGTTGTGCATGCGCGAATAGATGCTGCCTGCGCCGCCCGAGCCGACCTTGGTCTTCTCCAGCGCGCCGAAGCCGCGCGCGAAGGTGGCCTGGATGTCGTCGCTGATGTTCTGCTTGCGCCACAACAGCACCGAGTGCGCCTCGAACGCCGCACGCACCTGGCGTTGCAGTGCGTCCGAACACACGATGTCCAACAGGTCGACGCCTTGGATCTCGGCGCCGAAATCCGGGTGCAGGGGAACGATGTTCACGGGGCTTGTCTCCTTGGTCTGCGCTCAATCTAGCAGCGCTGCCCGGTGCCGAACAGGGTGCTTGCGCGGCCCGTTTCGATTTACATGGATGTGAAAAACGCGGGTGGCGCCCACTGCCATGCCGGGCCGTGCAAGCGGCTTGCGCAGCGGGCGCAGGCGTGTCCCAATCGCGCTCGCCATGACGCCCATCAAGTCCGCCCAACGGTCCTTCGAAGTGCTGGAGCTGTTCCAGGCGCAGCGCCAGCCGCTGCGCCTGCAGGACATCTGTGCCACGCTGCGCTATCCGGCATCGAGCGCATCGGCCTTGCTCAAGTCGATGGTGGCGCTGGGCTATCTGCGCTACGACAAGGCGGGGCGCACCTACATGCCGACCATGAAGATCGTCCACCTGGGCGGCTGGGTGCAGAGCGCCATCTTCGGCGACGGCGCCTTGATGCAGGCCATGCACGCGCTGTCGCAGCGCTTCGGCGAAACCGTGACGCTGGCCGTGCAGAGCGACCTGCATGCGCAGTACGTCTATCTGATCCAGTCGCGGTTGCCGATCTGGTACCTGCTGCCGATCGGCACCATCCGTCCGCTCACGTCCTCCGGCAGCGGCATGCTGATGCTGGCGGCCAAGAGCGACGCGCAGATCCGCAAGGTGTGGAAGCGCATCGACTTCCACCGTGTGGATCCCGCGCGTCCCACACTGGCCGAGGTGATGGCGCAGGTGGAACTGTGCCGGCGGCAGGACTGGATCTTTTCCAAGAACCGCCTCGAGCCTGGTGCCGGCGGCATCTCGGTGCCGCTCGAAGACCCGCAGTTCGGGCGTGGCTACGCGCTGGGCATCCACGGCCCCGTGGAGCGCCTGGAGGCGCGCGAGACCGAGATCGTGCAGGCCCTGCGCGAGGCGGCGCAGACGGTGCAGGCGCGCTGAGAGCAGGCCGCAATCGCCCTGCAGGCCGTCGGGCAGCTCGTGGGGAGAGCCAGGGGACTGGAAACAATGGCTGCTTGTTCGATCCTGGAGCCGCAGCCTTGAAGTACACCGTCATCCAAGCGCACCGAACGGAATACCCCGACCCCATCACGCTGCAGGCCGGTGAGCCACTGTCCGTCGGGGAGCGGTACGAGGGCCCCGAGGGCTGGGAGGACTGGTACTTCTGCACGACACCGCGCCATGCCGGTGGATGGGTGCCGCGCCAGCGCATCGAACGTGGCGCCGACGGCCAGGGCCGGGCCCTGGCGGACTACTGTGCGCGCGAGCTGGACGTGGACGCCGGCGAGGTCCTGATCGGCTTGGAGGCGCTGAACGGATGGCTCTGGTGCCACAGACCGGCGCAGACGCCGGCCGAGGCGGGCTGGGTGCCAATGGCGCATCTGGGGATCGCCCCGGATTGAGGCCCGTGTGGGGCGGGTGCAGGCGAGGCGACGGCACGCGGCGCCGCCCCGTGGAGGCTCACTTCAGGCTCTCCACCTTCCCGATCGGCTCCATGTCCGCGCCGTTGTAGCGCACCGGCTGCATGGCCGCCACGGCGTGCAGGTCCTCGGCGCTGTTGGCGATCGTCACGCCTGGCAGCAGCAGCTCGACCTTGGGGTTCTTGAGGTTGCTCGCGAGGCGCCGCACGTTCTCGCGCGTCAGGTTGTCGCCGCACTCGCGCAGCACATGGGCCATGAGCTGTGCGGCCACGTAGCCGGTCACGCCCGAACTGTTGAGCGGGTCCACGCCGGGCGCGTAGGTCTTGAGCAGCTCCTTGTACGCTTTCATCTCCGCGTCGTTGTCCCAGGCCTTGGAGCCCGGATCCTTGTAGTAGGCCAGCGTGATCGTGCCCTTGGCCTTGTCGGCGCCGGCCGGCTCCAGCGCCATCTTGACCGAGGCGCCCGCGATGTTCACGTAGCGCTCGGGCGTCCAGCCGATCTCGGCCACCTTGCGCAGGGCCTGGGCCGTGGTGCGCGCCGTGGAGGCCAGCACGAGCACGTCGGCGCCCGAGGCCTTGAGCTGCACGATCTGCGAGTCCACCGTGGGGTCGGTCACCTCGAACGTGGCCTGCGCGACGAGGCTGGCGTTCTTGCCGGCCAGGCCTTCCTGCAGGCCCTTCAGGATCTCGCGGCCCAGGTCGTCGTTCTGCATCAGCAGCGCGATCTTGGCGCCAGGCTTGTGGGCCGCGATGTGGCTGGCGAACACCTTGCCCTCGCCGCGGTAGCTGCCCAGCATGGGCGTGGTCCAGGGGTACTGCTTGGCGTTGTCGAACTGGCTGGCGCCGCTCTGCAGGAACAGCTGCGGCACCTTCTTGGTGTTCATGTAGCGCTGGATCGCCATGTTGCTGGCCGTGCCCAGGCTGCTGAACCAGGCCAGGATCTGGTCCTGCTCGACCATGCGGCGCGCCACCTCCACGGTCTTGGGCGGCGAGTACTGGTCGTCGTAGACCAGCAGCTTGACCTTGCGCCCGTTGATGCCGCCCTGCTCGTTGAGCTTCTTGAAGTAGGCCTCGGCCACCTTGCCGATGATGGCGTAGCCCGACACCGGGCCCGACAGCGGCATGGGCATGCCCAGCAGGATCTCGGTGTCGCTGGCGCCGGGGTCGTACTGCTTTTGCGCGAAGGCGGCGGGGGCGAGCAGGCCGCCGGCCAGGGCGGCGGTCGCGAGCGCCAGCGTGCGGCGGGTGAAATGCATGGTGTCTCCTGTGCGAATGGTCTGCTGCGCCAGCGCGGCGCCGGTGAGCGGCGACTATGGCCCGCACCAGCGCGCGGCACCATGGCCGAAGCGATCACGCGCATTGGCGCAAGCGATCGTTTGGCCGAGCGCGCGCTGGGGTCGCTTGGCCTGCGGTTTCGGCGCGAGAGCCTGCTGGAGACCCGGCGGCGCTCAGGCGCCCGCGCGTTCGGCCGCCACCTTGCGCACGAGCTCCCAGGCCAGCTGCGCGACCGGCGCCAGCGCACGGTGCCGGCGCCGCACCAGCATCACGCGCCGGTCCACGCGCGGCAGCAGCGGCCGCGCCACGAGGCCGGGCAGGCCGCCCGGCGGCAGCGCGAGCGTGGGCACGACCGAAATGCCCAGTCCGGCGTCGAGCATGCGAAAGATCGTGGTCGGGTGCCCGACGGCCTGTGCCACGGGGGCCTGCACGCCGTGCTGGTGCAGTGCCTCGTCGATGAGCCGGCGGCTGCCCGAGGCGTGGTCCAGCAGCACCAGCGGCTCGCCATCCAGCTGGGCCCAGCGCACGCTGCGGCGCCGGGCCAGCGCGTGCGTCGCCGGGCACACCAGGCAGAAGGGTTCGGTCAGGATGGCTTCGGCGTGCAGCTCGTCGCTTTGCGCGGGGTCGATCACGACACCGAAATCGACCTCACCGGCCAGCACGCCGGCCAATGCGTCGTGCTGGATGCGGTCCAGCAGCACGAGCTCCAGGCCCGGATGCTCGCGCCGGCAGCGCGCGATGCAGTCGGGCAGCAGGTTGGCCGACAGCGTGGGGCTGCTGGCCACGCGCACACGTCCCTGGCGTTGCGTGGCCAGGCCACGCACGTCCAGCAACATGGTGTCGAGTTCGTCCAGCACACGGTCCAGCCGCGCGGCCAGGCTGCGGCCGGCCTCGGTCAGCACCACCTCGCGCGTGGTGCGGTCCAGCAGCTTCAGGCCCAGCTGCTGCTCGAGCTCGGTCACGCAGCGGCTCACGGCCGGCTGGGTCAGGCCGATCTCAGCGCCGGCCCGCGTGAAGCTGGCATGCGCGGCCACGGCCTGGAACACACGCAATTGGCGCAGGCTGACATTCATGCGGCCGAATCATAAATTCATCAGATCAATCCATTTCTCTTTGGGCTGGCGAAGCGGTCCAATCCCAGCATCCCCGTTTCGATCCTTCCGACCATGGCCCGCTCCCGACTGCTGCCCGACAACTTCACGCTCTACCTGCTCGCCACGGTGGCACTGGCCAGCCTGCTGCCCGCTTCGGGCCGCGCCGCGCAGGGGCTCGAGGTGGCCACCACCGCGGCCGTGAGCCTGCTGTTCTTCCTGCACGGGGCCAAGCTCTCGCGCCAGGCGATCTGGGCCGGCATCGGCCACTGGCGGCTGCACCTGGTCGTGGTGGCCAGCACCTTCGTGCTGTTCCCGCTGCTGGGCTGGGGGCTCAAGCCGCTGCTCGAGCCGCTGGTCACGCCCGACCTGTACACCGGCATCCTGTACCTGTGCGCGCTGCCGGCCACCGTGCAATCGGCGATCGCCTTCGTGTCCATGGCGCGCGGCAACATTCCCGCGGCCGTCTGCAGTGCCTCGGCGTCCACGCTGCTGGGCGTGGCGTTCACGCCGCTGGTCGTGGGCCTGCTGCTCTCGAAGAACGCCGCCATGGGCGATCCGCTGGACGCCATGGGCCGCATCGGGCTGCAGCTGCTCGTGCCCTTCGTGGCCGGCCACCTGATGCGGCCCTGGCTCGCGGGCTTCCTGCAGCGGCGCGCCTCGGTCATGAAGGTGGTGGACCAGGGCTCGATCCTGCTCGTGGTCTACGCGGCCTTCAGCCATGCCGTGATCGACGGCCTGTGGTCGCAGGTGCCCTTGCGCGCGCTGGGCGGCCTGCTGGTGGTCTGCGCCGTGCTGCTCGGCCTGGTGCTCGTGGTCACGACCTGGGGCAGCCGGCGCATGGGCTTTTCCAAGGAGGACGAGATCACCATCGTGTTCTGCGGCTCCAAGAAGAGCCTGATCAGCGGCGTGCCCATGGCCAATGTGCTGTTCTCCGCCAGCGTGGCTGGCGCCATCGTGCTGCCGCTCATGCTGTTCCACCAGATGCAGCTCATGGTCTGCGCGGTGCTGGCGCAGCGCTATGCGCGCCGCGCGCAGGCCGAGGCCCAGGCGGTGGTGCCGCCCGCGGCCGGCGCGCGCAGCTGAGCGCTGATCAGGCCGGAGCCCGCGGGAACAGCACCGAAAAGCAGGTGCCGCCCTGGGGCCGGTTCGTGACCTCGACGCGGCCGCCCTGGCGCAGCGCCAGCGCCTGCACGATGGACAGGCCCAGGCCGGAGCCCTCCTTGCGCTCGTCCGGCGCATGCGCGAAGCGCCGGAACGGGCGCTCCAGCATGTCCTTGGACAGGCCGGGCCCGGCGTCGCGCACCTGCAGCGCCACGTCGGGGCCCACGGTTTCGATCGCCACCCCGATCCAGCCGCCGCTGCGGGCATGGCGCAGCGCGTTCTCGACCAGGTTGAACAGGATCTGCCGCACGCGGTCCGCATCGACCTGCACCATCGTCACCTGGGACGCAGGCGGCAGGCTTTGCTCCAGCCGCATGCCGTGGTCGGCGATGCGGTCGGCGTGCGCGGCCAGCGCCTCGCGCACGAGCTGACCGAGGTCCTGCCGCTGGAGCTGCACGGACAGCTGCCCCGCTTCGGCCATCGACAGCGTGTGCAGGTCGCCGACCAGCCGGCCCAGGTACTCGACCTGCTCCAGCAGCGCGCGCGACTCGGCCGCGTCGGCCTCGATGACGCCGTCGCAGATCGCGTGCAGCCGCGCGCGCAGCACGGTCAGCGGCGTGCGCAGCTCGTGCGAGATGGCGGCCGCCGTGGCACGCCGCTCGCGCGCCATGTCCTCCAGCCCGTCGACCATCTGGTTGAAGTGCAGCACCATCTCGGCCATCTCGCCCTTGCCGGCCACATCCTGCGCGCGCACGGTCAGGTCGCCCTGCGCCACGCGCGTGGCGGCCTCGGACAGGGACGCCAGCG
>DATKFT010000325.1:0-2416 GCA_035544335.1 Pseudorhodoferax sp. | reverse complement strand
GGCGTGCCCTTCAACATCGCCAGCTACGCGCTGCTGACCCACATGCTGGCCCAGCAATGCGACCTGGAGGTGGGCGACTTCGTCTGGACCGGTGGCGACTGCCACATCTACAACAACCACTTCACCCAGGTCGAGACCCAGCTGGCGCGCCAGCCCTTCGCCTACCCGACGCTGCAGATCAAGCGCCGGCCCGACTCCATCTTCGGCTACGAGTACGAGGACTTCGAGGTCGTCGGCTACCAGCACCACGAGCCCATCAAGGCCCCCGTGGCCGTCTGAGGCAGCAGAAAGACCCGCCCGATGGCCATCCATCTCATCTACGCACGCGCCGCCAACGGCGTCATCGGCAAGGACAATGCCATGCCCTGGCACCTGCCCGAGGACCTGGCGCACTTCAAGCAATTGACCCAGGGCTCGGCCGTGGTCATGGGCCGCAAGACCTGGGACTCGCTGCCGGCCCGCTTCAGGCCGCTGCCCGGGCGCACCAACATCGTGGTCACGCGCCAGGCGGACTGGGCACCCGAGCCAGCCGCCCCCGGCGTGCTGCATGCCACCAGCCTGGAGCAGGCCCTGGCGCTGGGCCGCCAGGCATCCGCCGACGTGTGGGTCATGGGCGGTGCCCAGATCTACGCCCAGGCCCTGCCGCTGGCCGACAGCATCGAGGTGACTGAAATCGAACGCGACTACGAAGGCGACGCCTTCGCGCCCACGCCGGGCCCCGAGTGGCAGGAGGCCTCGCGCAGCCGCCATGTGGCAGCCAATGGCCTGCCCTACAGCTTTGTGCGCCTGCAACGGCGCTGACACGGTCCTGTCGCAAACGGGGCTGGCGGGCACGGCGGGTCTGTGCAAATAATGTCGGTTTTCCAAGCCTGCGCCGTCTTTTGCATCTTTCCGCCATGAGCCTCGTCCAGCCCCTGCCCCCCGGTCCGCTCGACATCGTCGGCGACATCCATGGCGAAGCCGAAGCGCTGGAGCATCTGCTGGGGCACCTGGGCTACGACGCGCTGGGCCGCCACCCCCAGGGCAGGCGCCTGGTCTTCGTGGGCGACTTCTGCGACCGGGGTCCCGACAGCCCGGGCGTGCTGGCCCGCGTGGTGCCCATGCTGGAGTCGGGCCATGCGCTGGCCGTGCTCGGCAACCACGAAATCAACCTGCTGCGCGAGGATGCCAAGGACGGCTCCGGCTGGTTCTTCGACAGCCGCGTGGCCTCCGACACACCCAAGTACGCCCCGTTCGCACGCATGCCGCTGTGCGATATCCCCGACACCCTGGCCTTGCTGGAGCGGCTGCCCATTGCCATGGAGCGCGAGGACCTGCGCGTGGTCCACGCGGCCTGGCGCCCGCAGCAGATCGCCATGGCGCGCGAGCTGCCGCCAGGCAGCGCGCGCAGCGCCTATGACCACTTCGAGGCCGTGGCCGCCCAGCAGGCCCAGGTCAACAAGGTGGCCGAACGCATGCGCGCCGAGCGCCGGCAATGGCCGCACGACCTGGAAGACCGCAACTGGCTGCCGCCCTTCCTGCCCGCGCACAGCGAAAGCGAGCTGGCCAAGGCCATGGTCAATCCGCTGAAGGTGCTGACCTCGGGCGTGGAGCGCGAATGCCGCAACCCCTTCTACGCGGGCGGCAAGTGGCGCTTCGTCGAGCGCGTGGCCTGGTGGAACGAATATGAGGATGCCCAGGCCGTGGTCGTGGGCCACTACTGGCGGCGCCTGAACCGGGGCGGCCCGTCCTTCCACGGCGCCCAGGCCGAGAACCTGTTCGGCCAGACGGGCCCACTGTCCTGGCACGGCCGGCGCGGCAATGTGTTTTGCGTGGACTACTCGGTCGGCGGCCGCTGGAATGCCCGCCTGGCGGGCGAGGACCCGCAGCAGCGCTTCAAGCTTGCCGCCATGCGCTGGCCTGAGCGCCGCCTTGTGTTCGACGACGGTGCCCAGGCGGACAGCGAGGAGTTCGGCGTTGCGGCGGCCGCTGCCGCATAGCACGCGCCAGATACGCGGCGCTTAGCGTCAGCAGCAGCGAGCGCGGTGCGCCGTAGCAGTTGTTGCCCGACACCGTGTTGAACGAAGGCACGTAGCAGCGCCTGTCCAGCAGGTTGCTGGCGTTGGGCGCCACGCCCAGAGGGTGTCCGCCCCCTCCGAAGAGAGGGGGAAGCGGCGCAGCCGCTCAGGGGCGCCTCAGAACGTTCCGCGCAGCGTCAGCATCACATTGCGTGGCTCGCCATACCAGTTGTTGCCGCCGCTGGTGCCCACTGTGCGGTAGTAGACCTTGTCGAACAGGTTGTTCAGGTTGAGCACGGCCTGCCAGTTGCGGTTGATGCGGTACTGCACGCTGGCATTCCACACGGCATAGCCGCCCTGGCTGAACTTGAAGGGCACGGCCGCGCCGTCGAACTTGCCCGTGTCAGGATTGAAGGCAT
>DATKFT010000324.1:0-1994 GCA_035544335.1 Pseudorhodoferax sp. | reverse complement strand
TGCGCGACCGCAGGCGGGCCGCGTTCCTGGACAGCCGCACGCTGCGCAAGGGGTCCAAGCGCAGGCTGCGCGTCGATGGCCGCAAGGCCCTGCCGGTGTCCGATGCCCAGCGGGCCACGGTGACGGCGTTCATGGAGAGCTTCGCGCAGACGCAGCACAACCCGCGCTTCTACGAAGTGCTCGACGTCGCCCGCCGCATTGCGGGCACCGGCAGCCTCGGTGTGGACCGCTACAGCATCCTCGTCGAAGGCAAGGGCTCACCCGACGGCAACTACCTGCTGGACCTCAAGCAGGCCCTGCCCTCGTCCCTGGCGGCCCATCTGCAGACCAGCCAGCCGCGCTGGGCTTCGCAGGCCGAACGCGTGGTGGCCGCGCAGCGGCGCATCCAGGCGGTGTCCATGGCCTTCCTGCAGCCGGTGGCCCTGCAGGGCCAGCCCTGTGTGCTGCGCGGCCTGCAGCCCCTGGAGGACCGCGTCACGCTGGACGGCGCGCGCCAACGGCTGTCCGACATCCGCGACGTGCTCACGGCCATGGGGCAGATGGTGGCCTGGGGCCAGCTGCGCAGCGCGGGACGGCAGGGCTCGGCCATTGCCGACGAGTTGATCGCGTACGCACAACGCGGCAAATGGCAGGCCAAGCTGCAGGCCGCGGCGGCCGACATGGCCCTGCAGACCCTGCGCGACGCGGCCGAGTACAACGCGGCCTTCGACGACGGCGCGTTCCGCCTCTGAGCGGCAAGCGGCAGCCAGCACGGGGTGGCGTCTCCCCCGCCGATCCGCCGAACCATGGGGGCACGCGCTCGGCCGTTCCGCGCCGCAGCGCTGCCACAGGCTGGGGCTGCCGATCAGCCGCTGTCGGCCTCGGGCCCGCCGCAAAGGCAGGCGCGATGGCGACTCCCAGGCCTTCGCGCACCCGCGTTTTCAGCCAACGCGTGTTGTCCGAGCACCCCATGCCCTGCAGCGGTCCGGCCTGCATCGGCGCCGCCTGTGGCGCGCCTGCCGTCGTTCAACCCGCTGCGCGATCGGCACACGGGTCCTGCACAGCGGCCTTGCCGGGACGCCCCGGGATCATCGCCAGCATGTGGTCGGAGACGCCGCCATCGACCACGAGGTTCTGCCCCGTCACATAGCTGGCCGAGGGACTGGCCAGCCAGGCCACGGCCGCACCCACATCCTCGCCCCGGCCAATGCGCGACAGCGGCACCAGCGCCTCGCGCTGGGTGAGCAGCTGGGCGTCCTGGTACACCGCCTCGGTCAGCGGCGTGCGGACCATGCCCGGACAGACCGTGTTCACGCGGATGCCGTCGGCCGCCCATTCCTGCGCCAGCTGGCGGCACAGCATGACCAGCGCGGCCTTGGCCGCCGAGTAGGCGCCGTAGCCTGGATGCGGCGTGAGGCCCGACATGGAGGCGATCGCCGTGATGCTGCCGCGCCTGCGCGCCAGCCCGGCGTGCGCAGCCTGCGCCAACAGCCAGGCGCTGCGCGTGTTGAGCTGGAAGCTCTGCTCCCACTGGGCCACCGGCAGGTCCACCAGCCGGCCGGGGCCGGAGGCACCGGCGTTGCAGACCAGGGCCGTCAGATCGCCGCCAGCCTGCTGCGCCTCGTCGACGATGCGCGCGCAATCCGCCGGCTGGGTCAGGTCGCCGGCGACGCCGCTGGCCTGCGCACCCGCGGCGCGCAGCGCGTCCAGCAGGTGGTCGAGCTTGTCTCCGGGGCGCGAGGCCGCGGCGCTGAGGTGCAGGGGCCGGCCGTCCCGCTGTGCCTGCGCCACCAGCGCGAAGCAGATGGCGCGGCCGATGCCGCCGGTGGCGCCCGTGACCAGGGCATGCAAGGGTGTCGTCATGGCGTCGCTCATGCAGTCGGGGATGGGTTGCGGTAGTGGGCCAGCGTCGCAGCGATGCCGGCGGCCAGGCTGGTGCGGGGGCGGTCGGGGAACCAGGCGTCGAGCCCGTCCTCGCCGACATCGACGGCGATGCCGAGCGGCGCACCGTCGGC
>DATKFT010000323.1:0-12231 GCA_035544335.1 Pseudorhodoferax sp. | reverse complement strand
CGTGTACTCGGTGCTCGAGGTGATGCGGGTGTCCTTCACGGGCTCGTTGCCCGTGGTGCGGTCCATCGCGTCCTGGTCGTAGCTGACCTTGAGCGTGTTGCCGATCTCCTGCGTCTTGACGTTCTTGATGTAGGCCGCCGGGATCAGCGTCTGGTTGTTGCTCATCACGAACTGCGGCTGCAGGTTCGGCCACTGCGTGTCGGCCACGCCCGAGAGCATGTTGTAGGAATGCGGCACCGCAAAGTACGGGTTGGTGCGGTGGTAGGTCGTGGCGCCGTTGACCAGCGGCAGGTTGAACACGCGCAGGCCGTCGCGGTAGGTGACCAGGCCGCGGTCGTAGGTGGCGCTCTGCCCGTCGAAGCCCGCGAACTTGGTCAGCGTGCTGCGCGGCTGCTGGTTCAGGTAGGCCACGAACTGGTTGGTGTTGATCGGCGCCTTGCGGCCGTAGCCGTCGGCGCTCCACAGGTTCGCGGTGTAGATCAGCTGGTGCGACAGGCTCAGGTTCTCGCCCAGGATGCGTGCCTTGCCGCGGTAGGAGTCGACGCGGCGGCCCTTTTGCCACATGTTGAGCGACTGGATGTCCTCGTCGTACCAGAACTCCACGTACTTGGCCGCGATGCGGGTCGCGAACGCGTAGGCCACGTCCTTTTCCTCGGGCGTCAGCACGTTCAGGTGGGCCGCGGCCGACAGCACTTCGGTGAAGGCGGTGTCGGCGTACGGCCCCAGGCTGCGGCCGAAGGCCACGCCGTTGCCGGACGGGTTCAGGTTGACCTTGATCAGGTCCACGGACTGGCGCAGCCAGCCGCGCAGCAGGGCGGTGTCGGCGGCCGAGGGCTCCATGCCGGTCTCGATCAGGCGCTGCATGATCTCGCCGATCAGCAGCACGCTGTAGCGGTCGAAGCGCCCGCTGCCGTCGGTCTCGTCCGAGAAGCCGAAGGCCGAGAAGGTCTTGTAGTGGTTCATCATCTTCTGCAGCAGCACTTCGCTGGCCTCTGCAGATTCCCAGCCCAGCATGTAGCGCAGCCGCGCGATGCTGAAAGCCACGCCGTAGTAGTTGGTCGGCAGGTTGATCAGCGAGTAGTCGGCCCGCACGAAGGTGCGGTAGCCGAGCTTGGTGCGCAGCTTGGCCAGCGTGGCCGGGCTCACGGCCTGCTCCAGCAGGCCGGCCTTTTGCAGCTTCACGAGCGCCGAGGTGTAGTAGTAGATGCCCCAGGACTCGTTGGTCGTGTCGATCGTGAAGTCGGCGATCTCGCGGTAGCCCGCCAGGAAGGTGGCGAACTTGGGATCCGTGGTCGGCGTGTTCAGCAGCAGATAGGACATGCCGATGGCCACCTTGCCGGGCAGGAACTTGTCGCCGCTGTTGGCGGCGAAGACCTTGACGCCGTCGATCTCGGTGTTGAGCTTCTGGGCCAGCAGCTGGTCGAAGAAGCGGTCGAGCTGCGGCAGCACCTTCTTGGCCACGATGGTGTTGAGCGGCTGCTCGGACAGGGCCGGCTGGATCGCCGCGATCAGCGGGTCCGGCGTGCTGATGGGTTTGATGCTGGACACGGCGGCCGCGCTCTCCAGGCCGCTGCGCGACAGCAGGCCGCCGTCGTCCCCGCCTCCGCAACCGGCCGCCATCGCGGCCACCGTGACTGCCAGCAGTCTCTTCTTGGGCATTGAAGCCATCTCATCTCCTCTTCCGTGGTTAGTCATCAGACAACTGATGCGCCGGCACGTTAGCAAGCGGACGATGGGGTGTCAATTCCGGCCTTCCCTCGACCTTTCAGAGCACTTATTGCCGCGAATTGTTTGTTAATGCCGTCAATTAACGCGTTAACAAGCCACTTGGCAGAGAGCGCATTTGTATGACAACTTCATGCGCAGCGGGCCAGAAACCGCTGTTTCCGGCGCGCGGCGCCGGCGCCGTTACCGGCGCGTACCCGCACGCGAGCGGCCGCGGATGTCTTTTTTTGGAAAGGTGAGGGGCCGCAGCGCGGCGGCTGCCGCGCCTCGGCCGCCGGTCAGCCGCCGGTGCCGCCGGTCTTGGCCCGCTCGTACAGCGGCATCACGCGGGGCAGGTTGCGCTCGATCTCGGCGATGCGCGTGCTGCCGGCCGGGTGGGTGCTGAGCCACTGCGGCGGCGCGCCCTTGCTGGCCGTGTTCATCTTCTGCCACAGCGTGATGGCCGCGCGCGGGTCATAGCCGGCCCGCGCGGCCAGCTCCAGGCCCACGAGGTCGGCCTGGGTCTCGTTGTCGCGCGAGAAGGACAGGCCCAGCAGCTGCACGCCGCCACCGACCACGGTGCGGCCCAGCGATCCCAGGCCCAGCAGTTCGGAGAACACGTTGGCGCCCAGGTTGGTGGCGGCGCTCTTGCCGGCGCGCTCGCGCGCATGCTCGCGCAGCGCGTGCGCGATCTCGTGGCCCATGACGGCGGCCACCTCGTCGTCGTTGAGCTGCAGCTGGTTCAGGATGCCCGTGTAGAAGGCGATCTTGCCGCCCGGCATGCACCAGGCGTTGATCTGCTTGCTGCCGATCAGGTTGACCTCCCACTTCCAGTCCTTGGCACGCGGATTCCAGTCCAGCGCATGCGGAATGATGCGGTTGGCGATCGCGCGCAGGCGCTGCAGCTGGGCGTTGCTGGATGGCGCCAGCGCGTTCTGCTGCGCCGCCTCGCGCAACACCTGGCGGTACTGCTGCAGGGCCGTGGCCTCCATGTCCTCGGCCGAGACCAGCCCCGTGAACAGCGAGTTCTCGCCCACATTCACGCCTTCGCGCTGTGCCAGCGCGGGCGTGCTCGACAGGACGCCGGCCAGGCCGAGCGCGACAAGGAGGTTCACAAGCTTCATGCGGTTTTTCAGGCAGCAAAACGGCAAGGGCCGCAACGTATTATTCCCAGATGACGTCCAGCCCGGCAAAGCCCGCAGAAGTTCAGGCCGGACCGGCCGCCACCGCCGCCCCCGCTCGGCCGTCCTGGGCCGACACGCTCAAGGTCTATCTGGAGCCGGCCACGCTGCGCATGCTGGCCCTGGGCTTCTCGGCCGGGCTGCCGCTGCTGCTGGTGCTGGGCACGCTGAGCTTTCGGCTGCGCGGTGCCGGCATCGACCGCACCACGATCGGCTACCTGAGCTGGGTCGGCCTGGCCTATGGCTTCAAGTGGGTCTGGGCGCCGCTGGTCGACCGGCTGCCGCTGCCGCTCTTGACCGGCTGGCTGGGCCGGCGCCGCAGCTGGCTGCTGCTGTCGCAGGCGCTGATCGTGGCGGGCCTGGTCGGCATGGCGCTGGCCGATCCGCGCGCCGGCCTCTCGCCGCTGGTCTGGTGCGCGCTGCTCGTGGCCTTCGGTTCGGCCACGCAGGACATCGCGCTGGACGCCTACCGCATCGAGTCGGCCACCACGGACAAGCAGGCCGCGCTGGCCGCCGCCTACCAGACCGGCTACCGGCTGGCCATGATCTGGGCCGGCGCCGGCGTGCTCTGGATCGTGGCCGGCACGCGTGTAGAGGCCACAGGCTACGAGAACGCGGCATGGACCGCGGGCTACCTGGCCATGGCAGCGTCCATGGCCGTGGGCGTGCTCACGGTGCTGCTGTCGGCCGAGCCGGCGCCGCGTGCGTTCGCCCCCGCGCGCAGCCCGGCCGCCTGGCTGCAGCAGACGCTGGTGGAGCCCTTTGCCGACTTCTTCCGGCGCCACGGCTGGCAGGCCGCGCAGATCCTCGCGCTGATCGCGGTCTACCGCATCAGCGACGTGGTCATGGGCATCATGGCCAACCCGTTCTACGTGGACATGGGCTTCTCCGAGGCCGAGGTCGCCACCGTCAGCAAGGTCTACGGCGTGGTCATGACGCTGGTGGGCGCCTTCGTCGGCGGTGCGCTCGCCATGCGCCTGGGCGTGCTGCGCGTGCTGATGCTGGGCGCCGTGCTGAGCGCCGCGAGCAACCTGCTGTTCGCCTGGATGGCCGGCCGCGGCCACGACCTCGTGGCGCTCACGCTCGTGGTGTCGGCCGACAACCTGACCGGCGGCATCGCCTCGGCGGCCTTCATCGCCTACCTGTCCAGCCTGACCAATGTGCAGTACTCGGCCACGCAGTACGCACTGTTCAGCTCGCTGATGCTGCTGCTGCCCAAGTTCATCGCGGGCTTCTCGGGCCAGTACGTGGACGCCCATGGCTACGCGAGCTTCTTCACGGGCACGGCGCTGCTGGGCCTGCCCGTGCTGCTGCTGGTCTGGCGGGTCGCGCGCCAGGCCGGCGCCAACGCCCGCACACCGCCATTTACTTAACTTTACGGCCGTGACAACGCCGGGCGGCACGCGCGCCGCACCATGGCGGACATGGCCACAACCACGGCCCCGGTGCCACAAGAGCTTGCGATGACCACTCCCCTGCTGATGATCGAGGACGACACCCGGCTGGCCCAGATGGTGGCCGCCTACCTGGGCCAATCCGGCTTCGTGGTCGACCATGCCGCCACGGCCACCGACGGCCTGGCGCGGCTGCAGCGGCCCGGCGGCCTGCCCGAACTCGTGATCCTGGACCTCATGCTGCCCGACATGGACGGCCTGGAGGTCTGCCGCCGGATCCGCGCCGCCCAGGGCGAGATGGCGCGCGTGCCGGTGCTCATGCTGACCGCCAAGGGCGATCCGCTGGACCGCATCATCGGCCTGGAGCTCGGCGCCGACGACTACCTGCCCAAGCCCTTCGAGCCGCGCGAGCTGCTCGCGCGCATCCGCGCCGTGCTGCGCCGGCGCAGCGAGGGCGCGCCCGTGGCCAACCAGGTGCTGCGCTTCGGCACGCTGGAGATCGACCGCGACGCGCGCGCCGTGACCGTGGCAGGCAAGCCCAGCGAACTCACGGCCTACCAGTTCGACCTGCTGGTCGCGCTGGCCGAGCGCGCCGGCCGCGTGCTGAGCCGCGACCAGATCATGGAGGCCGTGCGCGGGCGCGAGCTGGAGGCCTTCGACCGCTCCATCGACGTGCACATGGGCCGCATCCGCGCGGCCATCGAGGCCGACCCCAAGAACCCCAAACGCATCGTGACGGTGCGCGGTGCCGGCTATGTCTTCGCCAAGCAACAGGACTGAGCCCGCTCCGCGCCGCCTGCCGGGCGTGCTGCAGCGCCTGTACGTGCGCATCTGGCTGTCGGTGCTGGCCGCCGTGGCCGTGCTCATGCTGCTGCTGGGCTGGGTCTGGCGCATCACGACCGACCCGCCGGCCCGCACGGTGGTCGTGCAGAACATCGCGGGCGAGGTGATCGGCCAGGGCCTGTGGCGCGGCACGCGCGACCTGGACGGCCAGGTGCCGCCGCAGCCCGACGGCGACAACGGCCCGCCGGATCCGGCCACGGTGGCCAGCTACGCGCAGTTCAAGAGCGGCCCCGAGTTCCTGGTGCGTCTGCGCGACGGGCAGGAGATCGTGATCCACCTGCCGCGGCCGCCGCGCTCGCAGTGGAGCCGGCCACCGACCGGCTTCCTGTGGGTGCTGGCCATGGTGGGGCTGGGCTGCGCGCTGGTCATGTACCCGGTCGCGCGCCGGCTCACGCGTCGGCTCGAGCGGCTGCAGAGCGGCGTGGAGCGCTGGGGCGCGGGCGACCTGTCGGCGCGCGTGGCGGTCTCGGGCGACGACGAGGTCGGCTTCCTGGCCGAGCGCTTCAACAGCGCGGCCGAGCGCATCGACCAGCTCATGCGCGCGCAGAAGTCGCTGCTGGCCAACGCCTCGCACGAGCTGCGCTCGCCGCTGGCGCGCATCCGCATGGGGCTGGAGCTCATGAGCCTGGCGCCCACGCCCGAGATCCGCGACGAGATCAGCCGCAACATCGCCGAACTCGACCAGCTCATCGACGAGATCCTGCTGGCCAGCCGGCTCGATGCGCGCGAGGCCGACATGGGCACGGTCGAGGAGGTGGACTGGACCGGCCTCACGGCCGAGGAATGCGCGCGCCTGGACGTGGCCTTCGAGGCCGGCGCCGACGCGCAAGGCCATGCCAGGCCCGTGCAGGTGCGCGGCGTGCCCAAGCTCCTGCGCCGGGCCGTGCGCAACCTGCTCGAGAACGCGCGCCGCTACGGCCGTGGCGAGGTCAGCGCGAGCCTGCAGCACAGCGGCCGTGAGGCCGTGCTGCGCGTGTTCGACCGCGGGCCCGGCGTGCCGCCCGCGCTACGCGATCGCATCTTCGAGCCCTTCTACCGCCTGCCCGGCGCCAGCGAGAGCAACGGCGGCGTGGGCCTGGGGCTGGCGCTCGTCAAATCGATCGCCGAGCGCCATGGCGGCTCGGTGCGCTGCGAGGAGCGCGCGGGCGGCGGTGCCTGCTTCGTGATCGCGCTGCCCGACACCGCGTAGCACCCGGCCGCACCGGGCCCGGCCATGGGCCGGTTCCGCGGGGCAGGTAAGAAGAGAAACCAGCGCCCGCTACACTTTCTCTTTTCCCCCGGCAACCGGTCCGATTTGCAAGGCAACCCGTACTTTTCGCTGATCGTGCCCGTGTGCGGGATCTTGCTGGGTGCGGCGCTGCTGGGGTGCTGGGCCGCGCTGCAAAGGCGCCGGTATTTTCTGTGGCTGGCGGCCGCGTACATCCTGCCGGCCCTGCCCCTGGCCGCGCAAAGCATGATGACCAACCAGCAACTGGCGGCGACGTCGACCGTGCTGGGAGCCTTCTATCTAGCGGGCCTGTGGGCGCTGGCGCAGGGCATGGCCGAGAAATACGGCGGCACGGCGCATCCGCGCATGGCCTTGGCCATCGGGCTCGCCACGTTGGCGCTGCTCTACCACTTCTCCCAGGTCACGGACCAGCTGCGCGTGCGCATGCTGGTGCTCAACGTGGCGATGCTGCTGCTGTTGCTGCTGGGCATGGCGGCCGTCTTGCGCAGCGGCCGGCCAGCCGACAGGCTCGAGCGCGTGCTGCGGGGCTCTTACCTGGTGTTCGTGGCCTATTGCCTGGCGCGCCCGGTCATCATCTTCGCCTTCGTCTGGGCCGAGCCCCTGCCCGAGCTCACGCGCTCGCCCTGGTGGCTGCTGATGCTGGCGACCAACCTGCTGCTGAGCCTGTGGTTCATCGGCGTGCTGCTGACCGTGTCGGTGCGCGAAATGCTGTTCGTGGTCCAGAACGAGCGCGACCGCGACCCGCTGACCCAGCTGCTGAACCGGCGCGCCTTCTTCGAGCTGGCACCCGCACGCATCCGCCGCTCGGGCCTGGGTGCCTGGGCGCTGCTGGTCTGCGACGTGGACCACTTCAAGCAGATCAACGACACGCTGGGCCACGCGGCCGGCGACGCGGTGCTGCAGGCCGTGGCCCGGGTGCTGGAGCGCAATGTGCGCCAGGACGACCTGGTCGTGCGCTTCGGCGGCGAGGAGTTCATCGTGCTGCTGCAGTGCACCGACCTGGCGGCGGCCAGCGCGGTCGCCAACCGCATGCGCGAACAGCTCGCGCAGATGCCGCATCCGGCCCTGGGCCGCCCGCTGACGGCCTGCTTCGGCGTGGCGCCGGTGGAGGGCGCCCAAGGCATCCAGGCCGCCATCGACCGGGCCGACGCCCTGCTCTACCAGGCCAAGAAGACGGGCCGCAACAAGGTGGTGAGCGGCCGCACGGCCGCGCCATCCCATGCACCAGCGGCCCAGGGCCTGCCGGCCTGAGACCTTCGCGCGCGCTGCCACATGACCCGGCAGCGGCCACGGCGGCGGCGGGGACCCGTCAACGCGCGCCGGGCTGCAAGCCGAGGTACAGCGCTGCCAGCAGCAGTCCGGCCAGCCCCAGGCCGATCCAGGCCCGGCCGGCGCTGCGCGCGGCGAAGACCCCCACCGCCACGCCGGTGTAGGCGACGAAGCTGCACAACGAGGCGATCAGCACGGCCTCGGCACGCGTGGCGCCGCTCAGGCGCGGCAGCAGCAGGGCCAGGTCGGCCATGGCCAGCGCGCTCAGCACATAGCCGCCTGCGGCCGCGGCCAGCACACGGCTGGCGATCTGCCAGCGGTGGCCGCGTGGCACCGACCGGCTCAAGACACGGTCCTCGCCCTGGCGCGTGGCGCGGCCGACGCGGCCGGCGCGCCCCCAGCGGGCCGCCGGTCTGCAGCCGCGCTGCGCCAGGTGCGGCGGGTCCTCCAGGCCGCAGCAGCCAGCAGCAGCCCCAGGGCCATGGCCACCAGTTCCACGCCGGCGCGCTGCCAGTCGGCAACGGCCAGGTAGCGCCACCAGCCCTGGCCGGTGGTGGCCCAGTTCAGCAGCGGCAAACCCAGACACAGCCAGGCCGCGCAGCCCAGCTGCTCGACCCAGGCACGCGCCGGCTGCCGGGCCCGTGCGTGCAGCGCGCTGGCCAGCCAGACCAGCAAGAAGGCGCGGATCTCCCAGTCGGCACGGCCGGCCAAGCCGGCCGGCAGCAGGCGGTTGGCGTAGAAGTAGGCAATGCTCGCGAGCGCCGTGCCCGCCAGCGCGGCGACGTTCAAGGCCTCAACCTCGCGGTAGGCCCGCGCCGTGAGCGCACCGAACTCCTGCGCGCTGCGTTGGCGCCGCTTGACCGAGAACAGCAGCACACCGGTGGCCACCATCAGCGTGCCGACCAGGCCGCTCACGAAGTACAGCCACTTCATGGTCCAGCCGCCGAAGGCCACCACGTGCAGGCTCTCGACCACGTGGTGCGCATCGCGCACCGCGTGGGCCGCGGCCGGATCGGGGCCACGGCGTTCGAGCACCGCGCCGCTGGCGTCGAAGGCCACGCTGGCGCGCGGATTGAGGAGGGTCCGCGTGTCGGCGGTGTCGCCCGCACGCGCGAACACGCGCACGACGAGGCTGGCGTCGCCCGGCCGCTCCACGAACAGCATGCGTGCGGGTCCGCCGTTGAGTGCCTCTGCAGCTTGCAACAGCGGCGCCAGCGCCGGCAGTGCAGCCGGCTGGCCGCTGCGCTGCCGGCGCGCACCGGCCTGCGGCCCCAGCTCGGCCTGGTAGCGGCCGTGGGCCTGCGCGTCCCAGCCGTAGACGGCGCGCAGCGGCAGCGGCATGTAACTGGAATAGAAGAAGGCCAGCCCGGTGTAGACGATCATGAACAAGAAGGGCAGCGTCAGCACCGCCGTGGCGTTGTGTGCGTCCAGCCAGGCGCGCTGGCCCCTGCCCGGCCGGAACGTGAAGAAGTCCTGGAAGATGCGCTTGTGCACGACCACGCCAGAGACCAGCGCCACCAGCGCGCACATGGCGATCCAGCCGACCAGCCAGAAGCCGGCCATGCCACCGTGCAGCGTGTAGTGAAAGCTCATGAAATGCCGGCCGCCCTCGGTCTGCCGGCCCCAGGGCAGCGGCAGCAGCGCGCCCGTGGCCGGGTCCATGGCGGCGTGCTGCGGACCTGCGGGCGTGCGCCAGAACAGCTCCAGCGCATCGCCGGCCTGCGCCGGCAATTCCAGGCGCCAGAAGGCGGCGGCCGGCGCCTGGGCCTGCAGGTGGCGCACGGCGCTGTCCAGCGCCTGGATGTCCAGGCCGGCCGATGCCGCCAGCTGCGGCTTGGCCTGCATCCAGCGCGTGATGGGCTCGCGGAACACCGAGAGCGTGCCGGTCAGGAAGATCGCGCAGAGCAGCCAGCCGCAGGTCAGGCCGCACCAGGTGTGCAGAGCGCCCATGCGCTGGCGAAAGCCGGCCTTCATGCCATGCTCAGAAGGCGCCGCGCAGCGTCAGCGTGGCGTTGCGCGGCGTGCCGTAGGCGTTGCCGTTGCGCGTGCTGCCGATCACGCTCCAGTAGGTCCTGTCGAACACATTGCCCACGTTCAGCGCGGCGGTCCAGCTGCGGTTGATGCGGTAGGCGGCGCGCAGGTCGAGCACGGCATGGCCCGGGTTGACGACATTGGGTGGGCCGACGACATAGCTGCTGCTCTGCGCATTGACGGTGGCACCGAGCTTCCAGTCCGACCAGGCACCCGGCAGCGTGTAGCTCGTGGAGGCGCGCAGGATGCGTTGCGGCGCGTCCGCGGTCAGCGGCGCACCGGCGTCGTCGCGTGTGCTCAGGACCGTGAAGCCGCTGGAAATCTCCCAGCCCGGCATGAGCTGGCCGCCGACCTCGATGTCGATGCCCTTGCTGCGCAGCAGGCTCGCGTTGCGGTAGCAGTCGCTGGTGCTGATGCCGGCGCATTCACCGCGGTGGGCTTCGTCGACCACGGCCACGTTGCGCTTCTTGATCTTGAACACCGAGAAGGCCACGTTGAGCCGGCCGTCGAGCAGCTCGCCCTTGAGGCCGGCCTCGTAGTTGCCGCCCTCGGCCGGACTCAGCGGGCCGCCCTCGAAGGCACGGTACTGCGTCTGCGGCACGAAGGTGCTCGTGTAGCTGGCGTAGACCGACCACTGCGGGCCCAGGTCGTAGACCAGGCCGGCATAGGGCGTGAACTGCGCGTTCTGCCGGAAGTTGGTGGTCTCCACGCCGGTCAGCGCGTTGTTCGCGTGCGACTTGTACCAGCTGAGCCGCCCGCCCAGGTGCAGGTGCAGCGGCTTGGCCAGCTCCAGGTTGGCGCTGCCGTACAGGCCCAGCAGCGAGACGCGCTCGCGCAGCTGGTTGGCATAGGCCGGCGTGAGGGGTTCGGGGATCAGCGCATGGTTGAAGTGGAAGATGTCGACCGGGATGTTCAGGCTCTGCGTCGTGGTGCGCGACAGGCCTTCCTGCTCCGACCAGCCGCCGCCGAACATGGCCCGGTGCGTGCCACCCCAGGCCTGGAAGCTGCCGCTGGCATGGGCGTCCAGGCCCTTGGCCGCGATGTCGCGGTCGACGAAGTAGTTGCTCGTGATGGCCGTGCCCGCGCCCGTCGCAGGGTTCACGGCGCCGCGCGCGGTGTTGAGCTTTTGCACCAGGTCGGTCTGCACATGGTTGAGCGTGATCTTGCCGCGCCAATCGCCGTCGAAGCGGTGCTCGAGCTCGGCGAACACATCGTGCACGCGCGCGGTGTGGCGGTTCCAGTCCTGGCCCAGCGAGGTGGAACGCGGCAACCCCAACGAGCCCGCGTCGCTGTACATCGGCAGCTGGAAGATGGTGTAGCCGCGGATGTCCTGCTCCTGGAAGCGGTAGCCCGCCGTGGCCTTGGTGCCACTGGCCAGGTCGGCCTCGACCACGCCGTAGAACATCGGCTCCTTCGATTGCGCGATGTCGTAGAAGTAGTGGCGGTCGGTGGTGGCCGCGACAACGCGGCCGCGCACGCTGCCGGCCGCGTTGAGCGCGCCGCCGGCGTCGATCTCGGTGCGGTAGACGTCCATCTCCTTGACCAGCAGGCGGATCGGCTGCTTGCCGTCCTTGGCCGCGCGCACCGCCTGCTCCAGTTCGTCGGCGCTGTACTGCAGGTCGTTGACCGCCAGCACCTGCATGCCGCTGCCCAGGCCGGCGTCGAATGCGGGGCTGTCCCAGCGCACTTCGCCCACCTTGCCGCCGCTGTCCAGCGACATGCCCAGCGAATAGATGAAGCTGGCGCCGCGGCCCTTCATCATCGCCTTGTAGTAGGCGCTGGGCTTGTCGCCATAGACCAGCTTCCAGCCGGAGGCCTCGATGCCGCCGGTCAGGCCGGTGCGGCGCTCCAGGCGGTCGCGCAGGAACCGCGCCCAGTCGCCGGTGGGCTGCACCTGCTCCAGCGTGGCGGCGACGTCCTCGAAGGTGTAGGTGTCCGGGCGCTCCCACTGGCCGTCGTTGATGCCGAAGAAGGCGCGGGCGAAATCGTCCAGGCTGCGCCTGCCCTTGCTGAGGCTGCGGATGCGCACGTCGGCCTCCAGCCACAGCATCTGCCCGCCCTGGTAGTAGTCCTCGCTCATCTGGTAGCCGCGGTAGGGCTTGGGCTTGCGGCGGGCGATCACCGGGTCGTTGGTGGTGTCGCCCAGCGCGCGCCACCCCAGGCCGGGGCGGTTGTCGGCATAGGTGGCCGCGACCAGCGCCAGCGCGTCGCGCGAGGCCTCCATCGGGCGGATGCCGGAACGCGCGGTCAGCACGTTGCCCCAGTACTGGGTCTGCCCTTCGTAGACCCACAGCAGGCTGCCCTGCATCGGCACGTTGTAGTGCAGCGTGGCCAGGTCGGCCGGGCGGCGGTACTTGCCGTCCCACGAGTGCGTGTACTCGTGGCCGAGCAGGTCGCTGCTGCCGACCTTGGCGTCCCAGCCGCTGAAGTAGTCGCGGTCCTCGCTGTTCTCGCTGGAACGCTGGTGCTCCAGGCCGATGCCGCCGAGCTGGCTGGTCACCGCGAACAGGAAGTCGTAATGGTTGTAGTGCTCGGCGCCGTAGAGTTTGCGCGCCTGCGCGACCAGCGCGCGGTGCTGCTC
>DATKFT010000322.1:0-3121 GCA_035544335.1 Pseudorhodoferax sp. | reverse complement strand
TCCGCCGCCGCGTGGCCGATGGTCTGCCAACGCTTCTCGCCTTCCAGCACTTCGCCCGGGTGCAAGTGCGCCCACCGTTCCAGGTGCTTGTGGGCGTTCTCGATCATGACCACTGCAGCATCGACCATGGCCCCAATGGCGATGGCAATGCCGCCAAGCGACATGATGTTGGCGTTCACGCCCTGCTGGTGCATCACGATAAATGCCGCAAGGATGCCCAGCGGCAACGAAACGATGGCCACCAGCGCGCTGCGAAGGTGGTACAGGAACACGGCGCATACCAGCGCCACCACCGCAAACTCTTCCAGCAGCTTCAAGCCAAGGTTGTGCGCTGCGCGCTCGATCAGACCCGATCGGTCGTAGACGGGAACGATCTCCACACCTTCGGGCAGGCCACGCTGGAGATCGGCCAGACGTGCCTTGACGGCCTTGATCGTCTGCAACGCGTTCTTGCCCGAGCGCATGACCACCACACCGCCGACGGCTTCTCCTTCGCCGTTGAGCTCGCCGATACCGCGCCGCATCTCCGGCCCGACCTGCACGCGCGCGACGTCGCCCAGGCGCACCGACACGCCGGCGTCGTTGGTCCTGAGCGGCAGCGCACGAAAGTCGGCCAGCGATTGCAGGTAGCCGTTGGTGCGCACCGCATATTCCGCTTCGCCCAGCGCCAGCACCGAGCCGC
Source organism: Pseudorhodoferax sp. (assembly GCA_035544335.1). Classification (GTDB taxonomy): domain Bacteria; phylum Pseudomonadota; class Gammaproteobacteria; order Burkholderiales; family Burkholderiaceae_C; genus Pseudorhodoferax. Next base: position 2,439 of record DATKFT010000322.1, on the reverse strand, counting down.
CGGCTTCCTGGTTGCCCCGCGCGACAGCATCGCTCACCATCCCTTGCGTGACGCCATAGGCTGCGAGCTTGTCCGGATCCAGCACGATCTGGTGCTGCCGCACCATGCCGCCGATGCTCGCAACCTCCGCCACATCGGGCACGGTCTTGAGTTCGAATCGCAGAAACCAGTCCTGCAGCGCGCGCAGCTGGGCTAGGTCCTGGCCGCCCGTGCGGTCGACCAGCGCGTACTGGTAGATCCAGCCCACGCCGGTGGCGTCCGGACCCAGCGAGGATTTCGCCGTGCCCGGCAGCCGCGACTGCACCTGGTTGAGGTATTCGAGCACCCGTGAGCGCGCCCAGTACAGGTCCACGTCGTCATCGAACAGCACATACACGAAACTGTCGCCGAACATGGAGAACCCGCGCACGGCCTTGGCGCCTGGGACCGAGAGCATCGTCGTGGTCAGCGGGTAGGTAACCTGGTTCTCCACGAGCTGCGGGGCCTGACCCGGCCAGCTGGTGCGGATGATGACCTGTGTGTCCGACAGGTCGGGCAGCGCATCCAGCGGCGTACGCAGCAGCGACACCACGCCCCAGGCGGTGATCATCAAGCTGGCCATCAGGACCAGGAAGCGGTTGGCGATACTCCAATGGATCAGGCGCGCGATCATCGTGTACCCCCGGTGGCCGTGGCCCCGATGTCGGCTTTGGGCTGGAGCGGAGCCAGCACACCGCGCAGGCTTGCTTCGGAATCGATCAGGAACTGACCGGAGCGGACCACGCGCTGCCCCGCCTGGAGACCCTGCAGCACCTCGGTCTGCTCGCCCGCCTCGCGCCCGGTCTGCACCTCGACCGGAGAGAAGCGGCCTTCGGCCTCGGCCAGCATCACCACGCTGCGTTGCCCGGTATGGATCACCGCGTCGCTGGGGACCAACAGCACGTTGCGAGGTGTGGGGCTCGCGAAGCGCATCTGCAGGAACTGGCCCGGCACCAGCCGACCGTCCCGGTTGGCGAGTTCGAGCCGCGCCCTGACCGTGCGCGTGGCCGGGTCCACCGATGGCAGCAAGGCCTGCAGCCGGCCTTCGAAAGTCTGCCCAGGTGCGGCGGGGCTGGTCGCACGCACGGCCGTGCCCGGTCGCAGTTGCGCCACCTGGTTCTCTGGCACCTGCCCTTCGGCCCAGACCGTACGCGTGCCCTGGATGCGCATCAGCCCTGCGCCTGGCGCCACGGTGGCGCCTTCACTCACCAGCAACTCAGTGACGACGCCGGAGAGAGGGGCGGCAAGCGTGAAGCGCGGTTGCAAGCTTCCGCTGCGCACCACATGCTCGATCTGCGCCATATCCATGCCAGCCTGTCGCATGCGGGCGGTGGCCGCTTCGCGCAACGGCAACAGGCTGGCATCGAGCTCGGCCATGCGGGCCACGGCCAGGTATTCTTCCTGTGCAGCCACCCAGCTCGGTACATAGAGATCGGCCAATGGCATGCCCACGGCAACGCGGTCTTGGGTGGCCCGCACGTGCAGGCGCTCGACAAATCCCAGCGCGCGCGCACTGACCAGCACTTGGTCGCGCTCGTTCCAGGCCACCGTGCCCACGACGGACAGCGCGCTGTCCAGATGGCCTTGCACTACTTCAACCGTACGCAGTCCCAGGTTTTGCTGTGTGCGGGCGCTCACGGTGACCCCGCCGGCATCGGCGGCCTGGCCACCGGCATAGCGGGGCACCAGCATCATGTCCATGAACGGAGATTTGCCCGGCGCCTCGAAGTTCTTCCCGGGAACCATCGGGTCGTGGTAGTTCAGGATCCGCAGGCCGGTCACCGGGTCCAGGTCGCCGGCCTTGAGGCCCTCACGCATGTGGCGCGAGGTGGCCTCGAAACCCTGCGCCATGCTCCAGGTACCGGGGACTTGCGTCGCTGGCGGCTGGCTGGCCGTGGCTCGCCCGTCAGATGCGGGCGCACGCATGCCTGCGTGGTGGCCGGCGGTCCAGGCGCCACAACCGACGGCTGCCACCGTCACAAGCACGATGGCTGCCAGCCAGAAAGAGGTGGTTTTTTTCATGGGGTCAGTCCAATGCAGCGGCTGTCTGAGCGGTCGTGCCCGTGGTCGAGGGTGTGGCGGGCGGCAGCAGGTATTCGAGTTGCGCCCACAGGCGCGCGGTAGCGAGCCACAGGTCGATGCGCTCCATCTCAAGCGCCAGTGCCGCGCGCCGCTCCGCCAGGACATCGGCCAGTCGGGCAGTGCCGCCCCGGTAGGCGCCGAGCACCAAGGTCACCCGTTGGCGTGCCAATGGCAGGCGCTCTTGCTCCAGCAGCGCGATAACATCTGCTTTAGGGTTCAATACGCTTAATCTGGATTATGATTTAGGAGCATGGCAAAAAATAATCAACTATGACCCTGCTTATTGGGAAGTACTGGTGAAGGAAACTTCATCAAATGATGCGTTGATGATCAGAACCA
>DATKFT010000321.1:0-13241 GCA_035544335.1 Pseudorhodoferax sp. | reverse complement strand
CCGTCCATGCGCTGGGCAGCTGGGACACGCGCGTGACCGTCACGGCGCCCGGTGACATCGGCACGCTGACCGCGCACATGCTGTTCACCCAGCCGGCCGGTGCCAACCACATCTTCTTCACGGCCGGCGAGACCATCACGTACGCACGCCTGGCCGATCGCGTGCAGGAGGCCTTGCAGGCGCCGGTGCAGCGCACGGTGTGGACGGTGCAGCAGCTCGCGCAGGACCTCGCGCGGCAACCCGACGACGCCATGCGCAGGTACCGGCTCGCGTTCGCCCAGGAACGCGGCGTGGCCTGGGACCCGACCAGCACCTACAACGCGCGCCACGGCATGGCCACGCAGGACGTCGCGGCCTACCTCCAGGGCCGCCAGGCACTGCGTGCGCCGTTCGCGCCAGGCCAGGGCGAGACAATCCGTTCGAGCAACCTGGAGCGGACATGAATTTCAAGCAAGTGGAGGCCTTCCGTGCGGTCATGGCCACGCGGTCCATGACCAGCGCCGCCTCGCTGTTGCACACCTCCCAGCCCAACATCAGCCGTTGGATCGCGCTGCTCGAGAAGGAGCTCGGCTTCGCGCTGTTCGAGCGCCAGGGCACGCGCCTCGTTCCGACCGGCGACGCCGGGGTCTTCCACGCCGAGGTGGAACGCTCGTTCCGCGGCCTGGACATCCTCAAGGACACGGCCTTGTCGATCCGCAAGAAGGGCATGGGCGTGCTGCGGGTCGGCGCCGGCGGCTTCCTGACGCAGTTCGTGCTGCCCATGGCCATCCGCAGCTTCAAGCAGGCCTATCCCGACAGCCCCGTGCTGATCAACACCGGCAGTTCGGGCAACGTCACGCAGTGGGTGGCGTCGGGCCTGTGCGACGTGGGTTTCGTGTCGGTGACCAGCGATGTGGCGGGCGTGCGTTTCGAGCGCATCCATTCCAACCGCGGCGTGGCCGTCGTGCCCAGCGCCCACCGGCTGGCAAAGAAGAAGCGGCTGGCACCCCAGGACTTCGCGCAGCAGCCCTTCATCGCGCTGCCCAGCGGCAGCCCGAACCGCGCGACGGTGGACGCCTACCTCGCGGACGTGGAACGGCCGCTCGCGATCGAGACCCACTATGCGTCGACGATCTGCACGATGGTCGGACTCGGCCTGGGCGTGTCCATCGTCAACGCCATCGTGCCGCGCGCGCTGGGCTTGGCTGGCGTGCAGGAGCGGCCGCTGGATGCCGACGTGCTGTTCCACAGCTACTGCGTGTCCTCCGCGCAATATGCCAGCGGCCTGCTGGCCGAGAAGATGGTCGAGTGCGTGAATGCGACCTTCAGCGCGCTGGGCGCGGACTGAAACGCCGCCGCGGCTTCAGGCGAGCGCCAGGCGCGCCAGCTGCTGCGCCGAGATCCGCGTGGGGTCGTACAGGGCCAGGTGCGGCGCCACCGCGGCGCCGTCCAGGGCCAGCGGGATCTCGGTGCAGGCCATCAGGAAGGCGGCCACGCCCGTGCGCCGCGCCATGGCGGCCAGGGCCTCGGCGAAGCAGGAGCGGCCCAGGCCGAGGTTGCCCGCTTTCACGCCGCCGTAGATGCCCGTCATGATGGTCTGGAGCTCGCGCGCGTCGGGCTCCAGGCAGGCGATGCCCTGCGCCGACAAGGCCCGTGCGTACATGCCCGAGCGCAGGGTCCCCGCGGTGGCCAGCAGGCCCACGCTGCGCACCGACCTGGCGGCCAGGAAGGCGGCCGTGGCCTCGGCCATGTGCACCAGCCGCACGCCGGGCACGGCTTGCTGCAGGTCCGCATGCCAGGCATGGGCGGTGTTGCAGGCCATGGCGGCGGCCGACACGCCCAGCGATTGCAGTGCGCGCACCTGGCCCAGGATGTCCTGGAACACGGCCGCGTAGCCATCCGGGCCCTGCAGCAGCGCCGCGGTCCGGTCCGGCACGGGGTGCTGCACGACGTAGTGGGGCGGGTAGCGCTGGTCCGTGACCTCCAGGCCCGCGGCGCGCAGCAGCGCGATGCATTCCTCGAGGAAGCACTGCAGGTAGCCCGAGCCCGCGTAGGGGCCCATGCCCCCGATGATGCCGACCTTGTTCATGGTTCTGAGGGCAGCGCCGCTGGCGCTGCCTGTTCGGGTGCCCTCCTGCGAGGACCTCAGTCCAGCTGGATGTTGGCGTGCCTGACGACCTCGGCCCAGCGCCTGGATTCCTGCTCGGACAGCCGGCTCAGGTCCTGGCCGGTCCCCGGGAAGGGCTCCGCGCCCTGTTCGGCCAGCAGCGCCGCCATCTGCTTGTCGTTCGCGATGGAGAGCACGGCCTCCTGCAGCTTCTTGACGATCTCGGGCGGCGTCCTGGCGGGGGCCATGAAGGCATTCCAGGAGTCGACCTCCGCGCCCTTGACACCCGCCTCGGCGAAGGTAGGAACGCCCGGGATCAAGGGGCTGCGCCTGGCGCTCGCGATGCCGAGCAGCTTGACCCGGCCCGCCTTGGCGTAGGCCAGCACATTGGGCAGGTTGGTGAACAGCACCTGGATCTGGCCCGAGAGCAGGTCGGTCGCCGCAGGCCCTGCGCCCTTGTACGGCACATGCGTGAACCTGACGCCCGTGCGGTAGGCGAACAGCTCACCGGTCAGGTGGTTGGTGGAACCGATGCCGGCCGAGCCCATGTTGAGCTTGCCCGGGTTCGCCTTGGCGTACTGGATGAACTCGTCCATGTTCCTGACCGGCATGTCGGCCGAGACGGCCAGCACGTTGGGCACGGTGGAGAACAGCGCGATGGGCGCGAAGTCCTTCTGCGCGTCGTAGGGCAGCTTTTTGGAGATCGCCGGCAGGATGGACTGCTGGCCCTGGGTCGCGAGCAGCAGCGTGTAGCCGTCGGCCGGCGCCTTCGCAACGAAGCTCGCGCCGATGCTGCCACAGCCGCCGGGCTTGTTGTCCACGATGACGGGCTGGCCCAGCACCTCGCCGAGGCGGGTGGCGATCAGGCGCCCCATGAGGTTCACGGTGCCGCCGGCCGCGAACGGCACGACCAGGGTCACGGGCCGGCTCGGGTAGGCAGGGGGCTGCGCATGGGCGGCGCATGCGATGCCCAGGGCGGCGGCTGCCGCGCTGGCGGCGGTGGCGAGAGATTTCAGCATGGTGCACTCCTGGATCAATGGCCGGCGAGGGCAGCGGGCGCGGGGGCGTCCTGCGTCGAGGCCGCCAGCGCCCGGATGCCCGCGTGCAGGCGGGCCCGGGCCTGGGCCACGCGCTGGGCGGTGGTGTCGATGGCCGCGTGGACGCAGGCCAGCTGCGCGTGTTGTTCTGCGATGTGCGCCAGCACTGTCTCCGGCGCCGGGCCGCCATGGGCGCGGCGGGCCGCCACATTGCGCGCGGGATCCAGGCAGGCGCGCAGATCCTGCTCCGCGATGGCGACGGGCCGGCCCAGTTGCGCGCTGGCGGTCTCGTTCACGGCGCGGGCCGAGATCTCGTGCGCGGCCAGGCCACGGTCGAGCGCCTCGCGCACCACGGCGCCGACGATGTGGTGGGCGTCGCGGAAGGAGATGCCGGCCTGGCGCACGAGCAGATCGGCGAGGTCGGTGACCGTGGAGAAATCCTCGGCGGCGCGGGCCGCCATGCGCTGTGCGTTGGGCTCGACCTTTTCGACGAGCAGCTGCATGAGCGCGAGCGCCTTGAGCGCTTCCTCACAGCTCTCGAAGCAGGTGCGCGTGCTTTCGCGGCTGCTGTCGCCCGAGTGCGTGAAGTGCGTGGACTTGACGGTGCTGAAGCCCGCCGACGTGAGGCCGATCAGGTGGCCGGCCTTGCCGCGCAGGAACTCCAGCACGGCCGGGTTCTTCTTCTGCGGCATGATGCTGGACGTGCTCGCGATGCTGTCGGGAAAGCTCAGGTAGCCGAACTCGGGCGTCGACCAGATGTAGAAGTCCTGCACCATGCGGCTGCAGGTGATCATCAGGATGGACAGGCTGGCGCTCATCTCGAGCGCGAAGTCCCGCGACGCCACGCTGTCCAGCGCATTGCCCAGCGGACGCGTGAAGCCCAGCCAGGCGCTGGTGCTCTGGCGGTCGATCGCGAACGAGGTACCGGCCAATGCGCAGGCACCCAGCGGCGAGCCATCGGTGCTGTGCAGCACGTGCAGCAGGCGGTCGATGTCGCGGCCCCACGCGTCCACGAGCGCGGACAGGTAGTAGCCGTAGGTGATGGGCTGCGCCGCCTGCATGTGGGTGTAGCCCGGCATCACATGCGCGGCATAGCGCTGTGCCTGGCGCAGTGCGGATGCCGACAGCGCGGCCATGGCCTGGGCGATGCGCACGGCAAAGTCGCGCACGCGCATGCGGTCGATCGTGGCGCCCATGTCGTTGCGGCTGCGCGCGGTGTGCAGGCGCCCCCCCAGGTCGGCGCCGACCAGCTTGATCAGATGGGCTTCGTAGTTGAAGTAGGCCTCTTCGCGGCCGGGGTCGAGTTCCACGGCATCGGGTCCCTCGTCCTGCATGCGGACCAGGGCCTGCGCGAGCTGGCGGGCGGAGGGCTGGTCGAGGATCTGCTGCTGCGCGAGCATCAGCAGGTGCGCGTGGTTGATCTCGTTGAGCAGGCCGAAATTGGTGAAGAACTCGCGGTTCAGGCGAGGCAGGAAGATGTACTGGACGACCTCGGGGGCGAGTGCTTCCTTGAGGCGGCGGCTGACTTTGGATTCCATGGCGGTAGGGGGCGAGCTGGTGTGGCGCCAGTGTCTTGGCGCCGGGTCCATACCGTCAAATCAAGAGATGCCATTGGCCCATGCAAAAGCGATATGAGCGCCGCGCAGGGGACCCAGCGCCCCTGGCCCCCGCGGAGATCGCCGGCAGCGGCGGCCGATCTCGACGACCTGCCACTGTCCGCGGCGCAGGGGCCCCGCCTGCCTCAAGCCGCGCGCGCAGCGTCTGGCGTTTCGCCGCGCAGCTGCCGCTGCGCGATGTCCGCGAGCACGCGCGGCAGGTCGGCGATGGTGTCGACCACGTGGTGCGCTCCGGCGGCGAGCAGCTTGTGCCGTGCGGCGCCACGCAGGCGGTCCTGCGCTGCGGGCGCGAGCGCCCGCCACGCGTCCTGCGTGAGGCCGACCTCGTTGCCCGAGACGCTGAGGCCGACGCACCACATGCCGGCGTTGCGGCCTTCCTCGATGCCCGGCGTGGTGTCGTCCACCTTGACGCAGGCGCGCACATCGCCGATGCCCAGCGCCAGCACGTTGGCCAGGGCCATGAAGGGGCCCGGGCGCCCTCCGGCCGGCAGCGCATCGCCGGCCACCACGTGGTCGGGTGCAATGCCCTGGGCGGCCGCCAGCGGCAGCAGCACCTGCAGCACCTCGTGCGGGTAGCCCGAGCACGATCCGATCTTGAGGCCGGCGTCGCGCAGCCGGGCCAGCACCTGCACGGCACCCTCGATGGGCTGCGAGTACGCACCGACCTTCTCGATCTGCAGCGGCATGAAGCGCGCGTACAGCGCGTCGATGTCCGCATCGTTCGATCCGCGGCCGAAGCGGTCCTGCCACTGCGCTTGCACCGCGGCCTCGGCCAGCAGCGTGCGGATGTGCTCGCGCTTGGACAGGCCCATGGGCCCGCGCGCCTGCGCCAGGCTCACGGTGATGCCGAAGGTGGCGAAGGCCTCGACGAAGATCTGCGTGGGCGCCAGCGAGCCGAAATCGACCAGCGTGCCGGCCCAATCGAAGATAACGGCCTGCAGGCGGTGGCCGGTGGGGAGCATTGGCGTGTTCATGGTGTGGTGAGTTCGTGGGGAGGAGGCGGAGGTGCGGCTTGTGCCGCGATGAAGTTGCGCCCGCGCGGGCCCTGCAGCGCGCGGGTGATGCGGGTGGTCCAGTCGGCCTCGGCGATGCCGTAGTCCGCCGGGCTGGTGCTCACGCCCAGGCCGCGCAGGAAGCCGTCGAGCGCCGCCACGGCGGCCTCGGCGTCGCCGGCACCGAAGATGGAGAGCAGTTGGGCATCGACCGCCGCGTCGCGGCCCAGGGCCAGGGCCATCACACGCGGCAGGCTGAACGCGCACGCGATGCCGTGCGCGGTGCCCTGGGCCAGCGTGATGTCGTAGGACAGCGAATGCGCGAGTGCCGTGCGCGTGTTGGAAAAGGCGAGTCCGGCCTGCAGCGCCGCCGTGGCCAGCGTCTCGCGCAGGTCCAGCCGCTGCGGTGCGCGCATCAGCGCGGGCAGCGTGGCCACGATGCTGCGTGCGGCGCTGACGGCCAGGCTGGCCGACACCGGATTGCGGTGCACGTTCCACAGGGCCTCGAAGGCGTGCGAGAGCGCGTCCAGGCCGCTGGCCAGCGTGGCCGCGGGTGGCAGGCTGGCCATCAGCCGGGCGTCCACGAGCGCGGCCTCGGGCCAGGTGCAGTCCAGGTGCAGCGAGAGCTTGCGGCCGGCGCGCCGGTCCCAGACGGTGGCCCAGGGCGTGACTTCGCTGCCCGTTCCGGCCGTGGTCGGGATGGCCAGCAGGCGCCGGTGGCCGTCGGCCGCGAGGCCGCGCGTGTCGCCCTCCATGGCCTGCAGCAGCTGGTCGAAGCGCGCACCGGCCGTGCGCACCAGCATGGCCTTGGCGCAGTCGATGGCGCTGCCGCCGCCCAGCGCCACCACGCATTCGGCGTCGGGATGCTCGCGCCACAGGCGCTCGTACAGCGGGGCCAGCCAGGCGACGTCGGGGTTGGGGCGCACGTCGGTTTCCACGGCGACCAGGCGCGCCCCGAGCAGGGCACGCAGCCGCTCGACCAGGCCCAGCGCCCGGGCTTCGGGAAACGCGATCAGGATGGCGTGGCGCCTGCCCAGCAACGCGGGCAGTTGTTCCAGGGCGCCGCTGCCGGCGTGCACCCTGACGGGGTTGTGGTGGTTCCACATGGGATGGCTTGGGATCACAGCTTGTTCAGGGCGCGCCCCGGGCCGGCGCTGCACGGGCAGCGGGCGGGGGCGCGATCGGGAGGGATGGTGCGCTAGGCGCACCGGCGGGGAGGCATTCGGGCGTTCAGGTGTTCAGGTGCTCAGGTGTGGCGGCCGCTGCTCTGGATGCGGTGGCGCAGGTGGCTGGACAGCAGGTCGGCCACGACCACCATGGCCGTGATCACGATGATGCAGGTGGCGGTCTGCTCGTAGCGGAACAGCTTGAGGCTGCTGACCAGCTCGAAGCCCAGCCCGCCGGCGCCCACCATGCCCAGCACCGTGGCCGAGCGCAGGTTCACCTCGAAGCGGTACAGCACCACGGCGATCCAGGCCGTCAGCACCTGTGGCAGCACGCCGAACACCACCACCTGCAAGGGCCGCGCGCCGGTGGCGCGCAAGGCCTCCAGCGGGCCCTGGTCGATCTCCTCGATGGCGTCGGCAAAGAACTTGCCCAGCATGCCCGCACCGTGCACGGCCAGGGCCAGCACGCCGGGAAACGGCCCCAGCCCCACCGCGGAGACGAAGACCAGCGCGAGGATCAGCTCGTTGATGCTGCGCACCACGTTCAAGGCCTGGCGTGTGCCCTGGTAGATCCAGCGATTGGGCTGCAGGTTGCGCGCGGCCAGGAAGGACAGCAGCACCGCGGCCGGGATCGCCAGCAGCGTGCCCCACACGGCGATCTGCACGGTTTCGATGGCGGGCGCCACCAGGCGGTCGAGGATGCGCCAGTCCGGCGGCATGGTGCGCGCGGCGAAGTCGGCGATCTGCGGCAGGCCGGCCGCCAGTTCGCGCCAGCTCAGCTGGACGCCACTGGCGCTCCATTGCAGCGCCCAGCCCAGCGCCAGCGCGGCGAGCACCATGGTGGCCCAGGCCTTGCCGCCCTGCGGTGCGGGGCCGGTCCAGAGGTAGCGGCCGTCAAGCTTGTCGTGCATGTTCAGACTCCGAGGGCGGTGGCCATGGTCAGGGGGGCTGCAGCCGGCGCCCGGCCAGCGGCCGCGCCGTCCACGGGCTGCAGGTAGATCCGGTCGATGTCGGCGGCTGTCAGCGCATCGGGTGGGCCATCGAAGACCACGCGGCCCTGGGCCAGGCCCACGATGCGGTCGCCGAAGGCGCGCGCGTAGTCCACCTGGTGCAGGTTGCAGACCACGGTGATGCCGAGCGCGCGCGAGGCATCGTGCAGGTACTGCAGCACCGTGCGCGCGGTGTGCGGGTCCAGGCTGGCCACGGGCTCGTCGGCCAGGATCACGCGCGGCTGCTGGGCCAGCGCACGCGCGATGCCCACGCGCTGCATCTGGCCGCCCGACAGCGCATCGCTGCGCTCGTGGGCCTTGTGCGCCAGGCCCACGCGGGCCAGGCAGTCATGGGCCAGCGCGATGTCCTGGCGGCGGAACAGGTGCAGGCAGGAGCCCAGCACCGAGACCGAACCCAGGCGCCCGGTCAGCACGTTCTTGAGCGCCGTGAGCCGCGGCACCACATGGTGGTGCTGGAAGATCATGGCGACCTTGCGGCGCAGCGCGCGCGTGTCGCCGGGCCGCATCGCGTCGATGCCGTCGACCTCCAACACGCCGCTGTCGGCGCAGGTCAGCCGGTTGATGCAGCGCAGGAGCGTGGACTTGCCGGCGCCGGACTGGCCCAGCACCACGACGAACTCGCCCGCGGCCGCATCCAGGTCGACCCCGCGCAGCACGGCCTGGCGGCCGTAGTGCTTGCTGAGCTGGCGCGTGCGGATCACTTCATGCTCCGCAGGTCGAGCTGCAGCGTCCTGGCCGTGTCGCGGACCACGTTGTAGGCCGCGTCGCCGGTGGGCTGAAAGCCGTTGAGCACACCCTGGTCGCCCCAGGGCAGGTCCTTCACGTTGGCCAGGGCCTTGGCCACCTTGTCCTTCAGGGCCGGGTCCAGGTCCTTGCGCCAGACCATGGGCGACTCGGGGATGGGATTGGACGACCAGACGATCTGCAGGTCTTCCTGCTTGACCGTGCCCTTGGCGATGGCCGCGGCCAGGATGCGGTCGGCCACGGCGGCGGCATCGACCTTCTTGTGGACCACGGCCAGGATGCTGGCGTCGTGCGAGCCCGAGAAGATCACGCGGCCGAAGCTGCGCTCGGGGTCGTAGCCGGCCTGCAGCAGGCCGGCCTTGGGGAACAGGTGGCCCGAGGCCGAGGTGGGGTCGACGAAGGCGAAGCTGCGGCCCTTGAGGTCGGCGGGTGTGGCCAGGCCGCTGTCCTTGCGCGCGATGATCACGCTGCGGTAGGCGCTCTGGCCGGTCTTCTTGGTCACGGCGACCGCGAAGGCCTCGACATCGGCGATGGAACTGGCCAGCACGTAGGAGAACGGGCCGAGGTAGGCCACGTCCAGCTTCTTGGCGCGCAGCGCTTCGATCACGCCGTTGTAGTCGGTCGCGACGAAGGCCTTGACGGGCACGCCCAGCTGCTGCTGCAGGCTGTCCAGCACCTGGCGGCTGCTCTCGATCATGGCCTGCGAGTCCTCGGCCGGGATCAGGCCGATGGTCAGCGCTGGCGCTGCGAGTGCGGGCAGCGCGAACAGGGGCAGGGTCAGCGCGAAGAGCGCGCGGCGCACGGGGGAAAAGCGTTGCGGCATGGGGAAATCTCGTGGCGGGGTGGAAGGGATGGCCCAGAGATTAAGAAGCCAATGTGACACGGCCATATCAGGACAATCACGAAACCGTCATCGCCCCATCGTAAAAACCTATGGATGTCGGCGATCCAGATCCGTGCCTTCCTGGCGGTGGCCCAGCACCGCAGCTTCAGCGCCGCCGCGCGCACGCTGGGCCTGAGCCAGCCCACGCTGACCGCGCAGGTGCAGCAGCTCGAACGCCGCCACGCGGTGCAGCTGTTCCTGCGGCGCGGCCACGGCGTGGAGCTGACCGACGTGGGCCAGCGCTTGCTGCCGCTGGCGCGGCAGCTCGGCGCGCTGGAGGTCGAGGCCTACAACCTGCTGCACGACAACGGCCAGCTCCACGCCGGCCACCTGAAGCTGGGCGCCGTCGGCCCCTTCCATGTGATCGAGATGGTGGACGCCTACCGCAGGCGCCATCCGCGCATCGAGCTGTCGATCCGCATGGGCAACTCCACCAGCGTGTTCCGCGACCTGCAGGAGTACACGGTGGACCTGGCGGTGCTGGCGCGCTTCCATGAGCCGCCGGGGTTCACGGCGATGCCCTATGCGCGCCACGCCATCGTGCTGTGCGTGCACGAGGACCATGCCTTCGCGCGGCGCGGGCAGATCGCCATCGCGGAACTGGAGGGCATGGCGCTGCTGCAGCGCGAGAGCGGCTCCAGCACCCGGCGCGCGCTGGAGGCCGCATTGCAGCAGGCGGGCGTCAGGACCCGCGTCGCGATGGAGATCGGCAGCCGCGAGGCCTTGCGCGAGGCCGCGATCCGCGGCATGGGCATCGGCACCGTGTCGGAGGCCGAGTTCATTGCGCACGCGCGGCTGCGCATGGTGCGCATCGCAGGCGATCCGGCCTTCACCGAGACCTGTCTGTACTGCCTGGACGAGCGGCGCGAAAGCCCCTTGCTGCGCTCGTTCATCGACATCGCGGCAAGCCTGCGCGCATAGGCCGGGGCGGGGAGCACCGCGCGCTGCCCGGCGTGCAGCGCACTGGCAAGGAAGAAATCCGCATGCGCTTATGCGCCGGCGCAGTGCATGCATATCTGATTTCCTTCGTTCGCGGGCCGCACGGCCTTCCTATGCTCGTGCGTTTGCAACCGCACCGCTCCCGCGAAAGACGCCCCGCAGGGCGCAGCCTCCATGACCACCGAAATCCGTTTGAACGCCTTCGCGCTGGCCGCGCCCTCGCACCTGTCGGCCGGCCTGTGGCGCCACCCGCGCGACCGCTCGGCCGACTACAACAAGCTCTCGTACTGGACCGACCTCGCCCAGCTCATCGAGCGCGGCAGGTTCGACGGCCTGTTCCTGGCCGACGGCATCAGCCTGTACGACGTCTACCAGGGCTCCAGCGAGGTGGCACTGCGCCTGGGCCTGCAGTTCCCACGGCTGGACCCGCTGCTGCTGGTCTCGGCCATGGCGCACGTGACGCAGCACATCGGCTTTGGCATCACGAGCAGCGTGACCTACGAGCCGCCCTACATGTTCGCGCGGCGCATGGCCACGCTGGACCACATCACGAACGGGCGCGCGGGCTGGAACATCGTGACGAGCTACGGCGACAGCGGCACCAAGGCCTTCAACGGCCGCGGCGCGCGCCAGCACGACGACCGCTACGCGGTGGCCGACGACTACCTGGAGCTGGTCTACAAGTACTGGGAAGGCAGCTGGGAGGACGGCGCAGCGCTGCGCGACCGCGCGAGCGGCGCCTTCACGGACCCGAGCAAGATCCACGTCGTGCGCCACGACAGCGCGCACTTCCAGAGCGAGGGCGTGTTCATCAGCGAGCCCTCGCCGCAGCGCACGCCCGTGCTCTACCAGGCCGGCGCCTCCACGCGCGGGCGCGAATTCGCGGCACGCCACGCCGAGTGCGTGTTCATCAACGCGCCCAGCCGCAAGGTGGCGCGCGACCTCGTGGCCGACACGCGCCGGCGCGCGGCCGCGCAGAGCCGCGACCCGCAGGACATCCGCTTCTTCCAGTCGCTGACGGCGATCCCGGGCCGCACGCGCGAGGAAGCGCAGGCCAGGCACGCCGAGTACCTGCGCTACGCGAGCGTGGAGGGCACGGCCGCGCTGTTCTCGCGCTGGAGCGGCGTGGACCTGTCGCAGTACGCGCTCGACGACCCCATCACCTACGTCAAGACCAACGCCCAGCAGTCCGCGATCGAGGCCTACACCACGGCCGACCCCGGCCGCGTGTGGACCGTGCGCGAGGTGCTGGACCGCGTGGCCATCGGCGGCGGCGGCGAGCTGCTCGTGGGCTCGGCGGCCGACATCGCCGACGGCATGCAGGCCTGGGTCGAGGAGACCGGGATCAGCGGCTTCAACCTGGGCTATGCGGTCGCGCACGAGAGCTTTGCCGACTTCGTGGACCTCGTGGTGCCCGAGCTGCAGCGGCGCGGCGCGTTCAAGCGCGACTACCAGGACGGCACCTTGCGCGAGAAGCTGTTCGGCGCGGGCCAGGCGCGGCTCAACGCGCGCCACCCCGGCGCGCAGGCGCGGACCACGGTGCGCCAGCGCGCCGCGGGCTGATTTCCCTTCCGAACCCAGGATGCGCATGGCTTTCGAGATCGACACCTCCAACCCCTACCTGCGCCAGGCCGCCGAGCTGCGCGAGGCCTTCGCGGTCGACGCGGCCGAGCGCGACAAGGCCGGCGGCCAGCCCATCGCGCAGCTGCGCCTGCTCAAGGCCAGCGGCCTGCTGCGGCTCGCGATTCCCAAGACCTACGGCGGCGAGGGCCAGCCCTGGTCCACCGTGCTGCGCGTGGTGCGCGAGCTGGCCAAGGCCGATGGCTCGCTGGGCCATCTGTTCGGCTACCACACGGCCTCGCAGAGCGCGGGCTGGCTGTACGGCAGCTCGGAGCAGGCGGCCGCGCTGTACCAGCGCTCGGCCCGCAACAACTGGTTCTGGGCCAACAACGGCAACTCGCGCGCGCGCTCGCTGCAGGGCCGGCGCGACGGCGAGGGCTGGATCCTGAACGGCCACAAGCCCTTCACCTCGGGCAGCCACATCGCCGATTACCTGAGCATCACCTGGCTGGACGAGCAGACCGGCGAGACCGTGGGCGGCACCATCCCGGCCACGCGCACGGGCTGGAAGTCGCTCAACGACTGGGATGCGATCGGCCAGCGCCAGACCGGCAGCGGCACCTGCACCTACGAGAACGTGCGCGTGGAGCCGCACGAGGTGCATGCGCCGGGCGCCACGGCCGGCGCGCCGTTCCGCAGCATCACGCCCTTCGTGCAGCAAAGCGTGCTGCTCAACGTGTTCCTGGGCAGCGCCCAGGGCGCGCTGCTGACCGCGCGCGAGTACACGCGCAGCGAGAGCCGGTCCTGGGTCCATTCGGGCGTGGAACGCCATGTGGACGACCCCTGGGTCAAGCGCGTCTACGGCGAGCTGTACACGCGCACCCTGGCCGCGACCGCGCTGGCCGACCAGGCGCTCGCGGCGCTGGACGAGGTCTGGCAGCTGGGCTTTGCGCTGACGGCCGAGCAGCGCGGCCGCCACGCGATCCCGATCGCGGCGGCCAATGCCTTCGCGGGCAACACGGCGCTGGACGTCACGAGCCGGATCTTCGAGGTCACGGGCGCGCGCGCCACGGCCAACCGCTTCGGCTTCGACCGCTTCTGGCGCAACGTGCGCACGCACACGCTGCACAACCCCGAGGAATACAAGACCCGCAACGTGGGAACCTGGTTCCTGACCGGCGAGCCGCCCGTGCCGAGCACGCTGCAAT
>DATKFT010000320.1:0-8782 GCA_035544335.1 Pseudorhodoferax sp. | reverse complement strand
GCAAAAGCTGCTCGTGATCTTCATCGGCTCGGTGTTCCAGATCATCCTCATGGTGGCCGTGACCGTGGGCGGTGCGCGCAAGGACCTCGTGGAGGCGGCCTACACGCTGGGCGCCGACGGCCGCGGCATCGTGCGCCGCGTGCTGATTCCCGGCGCGGCGCCCGGCATCGCCGAGACGCTGCGCCTGGTGCTGGGCTGGGCCTGGACCTATGTGATCGTGGCCGAGCTGATCGGCTCGTCCTCGGGCATCGGCCACATGATCACCGACAGCCAGGCGCTGCTGAACACCGGGCAGATCATCTTCGGCATCATCGTGATCGGCCTGATCGGGCTGGTCTCCGATTTCCTGTTCAAGGCGGTCAACAGGAAGCTGTTCGCCTGGGCCAGTCTATGAGCATCGCCAGCACCGCCATGACCGCGCATTCCCAAGACCACCGCGCCGTGCCCCCGGCCGGCAGCCAGCTGTCCATCCGGGCGGTCTCGCGCACCTTCACGCGCCCGGGCGGCCAGTCCACGCAGGCGCTGCTGCCCGTGGACTTCGAGGTGCGCCAGAACGACTTCGTGACCATCCTGGGGCCCTCGGGCTGCGGCAAGTCCACGCTCCTGCGCATCGTCGCGGGCCTGGACCATCCGAGCGCCGGCCAGGTGCTGCTGGACGGCCAGAACGTGGAAGGCCCCGGCGCCGACCGCGGCATGGTGTTCCAGAGCTACACGCTGTTTCCCTGGCTCAACGTGGAGCAGAACATCCGCTTCGGCCTGCGCGAGCGCGGCCTGGCAGACAGCCTGCAGAAGGAGAGGGCCGACTACTTCATCGCCCAGGTGGGCCTGCGCGGCTTCGAGCAGCACTATCCCAAGCAGCTGTCGGGCGGCATGCAGCAGCGCACGGCGATCGCGCGCGCGCTGGCCAACGACCCCAAGATCCTGCTCATGGACGAGCCCTTCGGCGCGCTGGACAACCAGACCCGCGTGCTCATGCAGGAGCTGCTGCTGGGCATCTGGGAGGCCGAGCACAAGACGGTGCTGTTCGTCACGCACGACATCGACGAGGCCATCTTCATGGCCAACCGCGTGGCCGTGTTCAGCGCGCGGCCGGGCCGCATCAAGACCGAGATCGCGGTGGACCTGCCGCACCCGCGCCATTACACGGTCAAGACCACGCCCGCGTTCATGGAGCTCAAGGCCCGGCTCACGGAGGAGATCCGTGCCGAGTCCATGGCGGGTGCGGAACACTGAGATACTGCGCGCTTGTTTCTCGCGCGCGACCCGCGCGCCGGGAGGCTGGCGCGGGCGTCTGCGCGCGGCTCCCGGTCCACCATCCCCCGCGTCCGACGCACCGACATGAAGTCCAAACCCGTTCCCGGCGCGCGCCTGCCGCGCGCACGCGCCCAGGCGGCCCCGGTGTCCGGGGCCGCGCCGGCCCTGGCCCTGTACGAGCAGATCAAGGAACACGTCACGCGCCACATCCAGTCGGGTGAATGGCCGGCCGGCCACCGCCTGCCGTCCGAGCACGAACTCGTGGCGCAGTTCGGCATCTCGCGCATGACGGTCAACCGCGCGCTGCGCGAGCTCACGGACCAGGGCCGCATCGTGCGCGTGGCCGGCGTGGGCAGCTTCGTGGCCGAGGACAAGCCGCAGTCCACGCTGCTGGAGATCGCCAACATCGCCAGCGAGATCCGCGCGCGCGGCCACGACTACGGCTTCGAACTGATCACGGCCAAGCGTGTGCCGGCGGCGCCCGACATCGCGGTCTGGATGGACATGCGCGTGGGCGACGCGCTGTTCCATTGCGTCTGCCTGCACCAGGAAAACGGCGTGCCCGTGCAGCTGGAAGACCGCTATGTGAATCCGCGCATCGTGCCCGACTTCCTCGCCCAGGACTTCGCGGCGCTGCCGCCCAGCGAATACCTGCTGCGCCATGTGCAGTTCGACCAGATCGAGCACCTGGTCGATGCCGTGCTGCCCACGCCCGCGCAGGCCGAGCGGCTCGCGATGGACCCGGCCGAGCCCTGCCTGCTGCTCACGCGCCGCACCTGGGTGCGCGGCCAGACGGTCACGCTCGTGCGCTGCCTGCACCCGGCTTCGCGCTACCGCCTCGGAAGCCGCCTGCCGGCGTTTGGGAACCAGGTGCTGGGCTGATTCCTGCGCGGGCGGGCGGCGACGCCTGCCCTGGTGCATGCGCGGCACCACCACAGGGCGGCCCGCCCGTTGCCGGGCGCCCTGCACCACGCGGTGCCGCCGCACCAGGCCGCGATCGCAGGCACAGCACTTGCATGATCCTGTATAGGCAGGTTGGGGCGCGGAGCGATGCGCATGTCCCGGCCGCCGTGCAGGAGCGGATCGGGTGCGCGCTGAGCGTCCCGGGCGCATGGACTTGTCTATCGGAGATGTCTCTCATGAGCTGGTTGCGAACACTGTTGGCCGCCTTGGTGCTGTGCACGGGCTGGAACGCCTGGGCCCAGGAATGGCCCGCCCGGCCGGTCCGTTTTCTGGTGCCCTGGCCTGCGGGCGGGCTCAACGACGTGATCGCCCGCGCCTTCAACGACCGTGTCGGGCGCGCGCTGGGCCAGCCCGTCGTGACCGACTACAAGGCCGGTGCAGCGGGGCGCATCGGCGTGGCCGAGATCGCGCGCGCGGCGCCGGACGGCTACACGGTCGGCATGGGCAACCTGGGGCCGCTGGCGATCTTCCCGACGCTGTACGAGCAGCAGATGCCGTTCAACGTGAAGAAGGATCTGGTGCCGATCACGATGTTCGCGGCCTCGCCGCTCGTGCTGGTGGTGGCCGCGGACGCACGCTTCAAGACGGCCAAGGACCTCGTGGAGGCGGCGCGCGCCAGGCCCGGGACCTACAACTTCGCCTCGGTGGGGCTGGGCAGCCCGCAGCATCTGACCTTCGAGATGCTCAAGACGCGCAATGGCATCGACCTGGTCCACGTGCCCTACAAGGGCACGACCGAGTCCTATCCGGCGCTGCTGTCGGGCGACGTGCACGCCACGATCGACACGCTGCCCTTTCTGCTGCCGCACATCCGCGCCGGCAAGCTGCGCGCACTCGCGGTCACGACCGCCCACCGCGTGGCGCAGCTGCCCGAGGTGCCGACCTTGCAGGAGCTGTCGCTCAGCGACACGGAGGTGGCGAGCTGGTATGCGCTGATCGCGCCGGCCGGCACGCCCAAGGCCGTGGTCGAGCGTCTCTACGCCGAATACACACGCGTCGCGCAATTGCCGGAGGTGCAAAAGCTGCTGGCCGACCAGGGACTGATCTACCTGCCCAACACCACCGAGCAGTTCCAGCAGCGCCTGGAAGAGGAGACCCGCAGGTGGGCCAAGCTGATTCGCGACAATAGGATCGAAGCGAGTCCTTGATCAGCGCCCGTCCCATGCCGGGCGGGTGCGCACGGCGACCGGCCTGCCTGTGCCTGTGCACGGCAGCCGCGCCGCCATTCCAGGCGTTGGCAGTGCTGCGGCCTCGGGTAAGCCCGGGGCATTGCAGGCCTGTCCAGCCTTGCAAAACAAGGGTTCATCTTTTATGGTTTTGTTCCTGTCTAGTCAACTCTAGACAGCAACGAGTTTTCTTTTTTGACGAGACATTTCATGACCGATCCGAACTACCTGCAGGGCGACTGTGCATGGCACGGTGCCGATATGGCCAACCACCCCCGTTGGGTCAAGCAATTCCCCGCCGCCGTGCTGCAGGAGATCGACGCCGCGCTGGAGGGGGTCAAGGACCTCGACTGGAAGCAGGTGAACCGCGAGAACTTCCCGCTGCCCTCGGGCGCGGCCTATTTCGACGAGGTGCGCGAGGAGCTGGAGAACGGCTCGGGCATGGTCAAGATGCGCGGCCTGGACGTGGCCCGCTACAACAGCGAGCAGCTGCGCCGCATCTGGTTCGCGCTGGGCAAGCACCTGGGCTCGCCGATGTACCAGAACAACCGCGGCGAGCTCATGCGTGAGATCAAGGACGAGGGCATGGGCGTGGGCGCCAAGCTGTACGGCGCCACCGTGGATGCCTCGGGCAAGCAGTTCCTGTCGTCCGGCGCGCGCACGCTGTCGCCGGGCCAGCTGCGGTTTCACACCGACCGCTGCGACGTGGTGGGCCTGCTGTGTGTGCGCCAGGCCTCCGAAGGTGGCGTCAGCAAGCTGGCCAGCAGCGCGACCGTCTACAACGAGATCCTGCGCCGCCGGCCCGACCTGCACGCGCTGCTGTGCCAGCCCATCGCGCGCAGCCGCTTCGGCGAGGAGGCCGGCGGCGAGCACGTGGCCTACGAGCTGCCGATCTTCGGCGTGCGCGACGGCAAGCTCACGAGCCACTACTCGCTGACCTACATCGAGAACGCGGAGATGCTGCCCGGCGCGCGCAAGCTCACGCCGGCGCAACGCGAAGCCATCCAGATGCTGATGGATGTAGCCGAGGAGCAGTGCTTCGAGATGCGCTTCGCACCCGGCGACATCCAGCTGCTGAACAACCACGTCGTCTACCACGGCCGCACCGCGTTCAAGGACGACGTGACGACGGGCCAGGACCGCATGCTCATGCGCCTGTGGCTGTCCGTGCCGAACTCGCGCGCGCTGCCCGTGGACCATGCGGTGCTGTGGGGCGATGTCTCCGCCGGCAAGCCGCACGGCGGCATCGCCCAGCCGGCCCTGCCTGCCACCGCCTGAGACGCGGCGGCGACGCTTCGCGCAACAGACCGGCGCCGTGCGCCGCGGGCCTGCGCGGCCCGGCGCTGTTGCGCGCCCTGACAATCCCCATCCCCCGAACCGGAGACCCCATGAAACAAGCCCAAACCTCTTGCGCCCCTGCGGCATCCCCCCTGGCCCGGCTGCGCAGCGCCCTCGTTCCCCTGGCCCTCGTGGCATCGGCCGGTGCGGCCTGGGCTGCGCCCGACTACGGCAACTGCGAAGTCAGCGGCGAGAAGGGCAGCGTCAAGCTCGAAACCGTGGTGCCCGGCGCACTGTCCGTGCGCCCCGCGCTGCCCGCGCCGGGCTGGTGGAACGGCGACTCGCTGGAGACCATCAAGGACGGCTTCGAGTACTGCATGGCGGCCAACATGGCCTACCGCGCAGGGCTGGACCGCGTGATCGTGGTCAGCCGCTCCTTCGCCCAGATCCTGACGGGCCAGGCCAAGGGCTTTGACATCGCGCTGAGCCAGATCACGATCACGGACGAGCGCAAGAAGGTGCTGAACTTCACCGAACCCTACTTCGTCTCCGACCAGGGCGTGCTGGTCAAGTCCGGCCTGAAGGTCGACAGCGACAGCATCAAGAAGCTGCGCCTGGGTGTGCGCCAGGGCAGCACCACGGCGCAGTACCTGATGGACCACGTCAAGCCCGCCGAGCCGCTCAAGGTCTATGGCGAGAACGCCGCCATGTACGCAGCGCTGGCCGCCAACCAGGTCGATGCCGTGCTGTACGACACGCCCAACGTGCTGGCGCGCGCCAAGCAGTCCAACGGCATGCTCGAGGTGGTCGGCCGCTACGACACGGGCGAGCGCTGGGGCGGCGTCGTGAACAAGGACTCGCCCAACCTGGCTGCCTTCAACAAGATGATCGAGGACTTCAAGAAGGACGGCACGTTCGAGCGGCTGACCAACAAGTACCTGACGCCCAGCCTGGGCGTGGATCCCGCCAAAGTGCCCGTCCTGAAGCCCTGATCCGCGCCCGAGCATGAGCAACGCAACCCCGCGCCCTGGCGGCGCGAGCGGCGCTGCGCCCGAGCAGGGGCGGCGCCTGAATATCGGTGGCCCGCCGGCCGCTCCCATGGTCCTGTGGTGCAGCGCGCTGGCCATCGTGGCGATCGCGGTGGCCGCGAGCTGGTACACGCTGTCCGTGGCGCGCGACGCACTCGTCGCGAACGCGTTCGGGGCCGGCTGGCTCGATGGCGTGGCGGTGTTGCTGGCCGTGGCCGCCGTGGCGGTGGTGTGGCCACTCGCGCGGGGCTTTCTGCGCTGCAGCGCCGTGCGCCAGGCGGCCAAGGCCAGGGATGCGGTGGCCGGGCGCGTGGCGCGCTCGCAGGCGCGCGACCTGTGCTGGATCGCGATCGGCTACGCGGCGGCCCAGCTCATCGTCGTGCTCGCTGCGCAGTTCCTGCTGGCCAACGACCAGGCTGTGGCGAAGACCTTCTTCCTGGTGCCGCTGATCGCCAAGACCTTCCCCCTGGTGCTGACCGCGTTCTGGGTCAACGTCAAGATCTTCCTGATCGCCGAGGTGCTCGTGCTGATCTGGGGCCTGGTCGTGGCGCTGGCCACCTTCGCGCCCGGCATCGCGGGCAAACCGCTGCGCATGCTGGCCACGGTCTACATCGACGTGTTCCGCTCGATGCCCGCGGTGCTCGTGATCTATCTCGTGGGCTTCGGCCTGCCGCTGACGGGCGTGCCCATCCTGAAGGACCTGTCGCTGACCACCTACGTGGTCATCGCGCTGACCCTGACCGTGGGCGCCTACGTGGCCGAGATCTACCGCGCCGGCATCCTGTCCATCCACTGGAGCCAGACGGCGGCCGCGCGCTCGCTGGGCCTGTCGCACATGCAGACGCTGCGCTTCGTGGTCGTGCCGCAGGGCGTGCGCCAGATCATCCCGCCACTGCTCAACGCCTTCATCGCGCTGCAGAAGGACACGGCGCTGGTCAACGTGGTCGGCGTGATCGACTCGTTCAACCAGTCCATGCTGATCGCGGCCAACTACTACAACCTGTCGGCCGTGACGACGGTGGCGCTGCTGTTCATCGCCATCTCGATCCCGCAGACGCGCTTCGTCGAACGCATGATGCAGCGCGACCGGGCCCGCATGCGTGCGGGCGGCGCCTGAGGAGAGACGCGCGATGTCGTTCATTGAAATCCGGGAGATCTGCAAGTCCTACGGCGACGTGCCTGTGCTCAACGGCCTGTCCATGTCCGTCGAGCAGCACCAGGTCGTGAGCCTGATCGGGCCCTCGGGCTCGGGCAAGTCCACGCTGCTGCGCTGCATCAACGGCCTGGAGCCCATCCAGAGCGGCGAGATCCTCGTGCACGGCGACCGCATCACGGGGCCAGGCGTCGATGTCAACGCGCTGCGGCGCGAGATCGGCATCGTGTTCCAGGGCTACAACCTGTTCCCGCACATGACCGTGCTGCAGAACGTGACGCTGGCGCCGATCCAGGTGCTCAAGCAGTCGCGCGAGGCGGCCGAGGAACGTGCGATGCCGCTGCTGCAGCGCATCGGCCTGGCGCACAAGGCCAAGGAGTATCCGGACCGCCTGTCCGGCGGTCAGCAGCAGCGCGTGGCCATCGTGCGCGCGCTGGCCATGGACCCCATGGTGCTGCTGCTCGACGAGATCACCTCGGCGCTGGACCCCGAACTCGTGTCCGAGGTGCTGGGCATCGTGCGCGACCTCGCGCAGGAGGGCATGACCATGCTGCTGGCCACGCACGAGATGGGCTTTGCGCGCGAGGTGTCTTCCAAGGTCTGCTTCCTGTGCGACGGCGCGGTCTACGAGGAGGGCCCGCCCGAGCAGATCTTCGGTGACCCGCAGCGCGATCGCACGCGGGCCTTCCTGCGCAGTATCCGCGAGGCCAAGCGCATCTGAGGCCCTGGCTGCCCCGGCGTGCCGGGGCGCCTCCTCCCCACCTGCCCACCCGGTTTGCCGCTGCGCGGCCATCGGGGACGCCGGCCCATGCACACCACTGCGTGCTGCCGGGGCCCCGTCATCCGGGTGCGCACGCTCGACGCACGCGGTCTTTTGCGCCATACTTCAGACGTCCTGTCTATACATGTCTAGAGATAACCATGGCCACCCGCTCCGACCCGACCTTGACACTCTCGTCCCAGCCGCTCAGCCTGGCCGATCTGCGCCGCGTGCATGCCGGTGAAGTCCGGCTCGCGCTGGACGCCGAACTGGTGCCCGTGCTCGAGCGCGCGCACCGCACGGTGCACGACATCGTGGCCGGCGGCCAGGTCGTCTATGGCATCAACACGGGTTTCGGCAAGCTGGCCAGCACGCGCATCGGCAACGACCATCTGGCGCAGCTGCAGCGCAACCTCGTGCTCTCGCACAGCGTGGGCACCGGCCCGGTGCTGTCCGATGCGGTGGTGCGCCTGGTGCTGGTCAGCAAGGCCATGAGCCTGGCGCGCGGCTACTCCGGCGTGCGGCCCGCGCTGGTCGATGCCTTGGTCGCGCTGTTCAACGCGGGCATCACGCCCTGCATTCCGGCCAAGGGCTCGGTGGGCGCCTCGGGCGACCTGGCGCCGCTGGCCCATCTGGCCTGCGTGCTGATCGGCGAAGGCGAGGCCCAGCTGGCCGACGGGCGGCGGGTCGGCGGCGCCGAGGCCCTGCGCAGCATCGGGCTGGAGCCTTTCGTGCTCGGTCCCAAGGAAGGCTTGGCGCTGCTCAACGGCACGCAGGTCTCCACCGCGCTGGCTCTGGCCGGCCTGCTCGGCGCCGAGAACGTGTTCGCAGCCGGTCTGACGGCCGGCGCGCTCTCGCTCGAGGCGATCCAAGGCTCGGTCAAGCCGCTGGATGCGCGCATCCATGCGGCGCGTGGCCAGGCCGGCCAGATCGCGGTGGCGGGCGCATTGCGCGAACTGCTGGCCGGCAGCGGGATCGTCGATTCGCATGCGCACTGCGGGCGCGTGCAGGATCCGTACTCGATCCGTTGCGTGCCCCAGGTCATGGGGGCCTGCCTGGACAACCTGGTCCATGCCGCCCGCGTGCTGGTCACCGAAGCCAATGCGGCGTCCGACAACCCGCTGGTCTTCACCGACACGGGCGAGGTCATTTCCGGGGGCAACTTCCACGCCGAGCCGGT
>DATKFT010000319.1:0-3590 GCA_035544335.1 Pseudorhodoferax sp. | reverse complement strand
GCAGCTCGATCGGCACGCCGGACTCGGCGCTGTAGCGGTGCTGCTCCATCTCGGCAACGGCGCGCACGCGGTCGCGCGCGGCCAGCGCGTCGAGCAGCCGCGCATGCTCGTCCAGCGTGCGCGCGCGGTCGTCGGCGCGCTCGTACTTGTTCCACATCAGCGGCTCGGCCATGGCCCACAGCCGCCGCACCTCTTCCAGGATCAGGTTGTTCGGTGACAGGCTGAACATGCGGAAGTGGAACTGCCGGTTCTGCTCGATCAGGCTGCGGACGTCGCCTGCCGCCGCGCTTTTGCGCATGCCCTCGTTGAGCTGGCGCAGCATGGCCAGCGTGTCTTCGTCGGGCCAGCGGATCGTGCTCATGAGCTCGTTCTCGAGCAGATGCAGCATGCGCCGGATCTGCGCGTGCTCGCCCGGCGCGCGCTTGGTCACGAAGTAGCCCTGGTTGCGCCGGTGCACGAGCAGCCCCTGGTCGGCCAGCACGTTCATGGCCTCGCGCAGCGGCACGCGGCTCACCTCCAGCTGCTCGGCCATCTCCTCCTGGCGGATCTGCTCGCCCGGGCTCAGCTCGCCGTTGACGATCATGGCCTTGAGCTGCTGCAGCGTGCGCACCATGGCTCCGCGGGCCTTGTCGGGGTTGGTTTTCGGGGTCGTCGCGGTGTCGGTCATTGCTTGTCTGCATGGCGGCCGGCGCCAAACGGCCGGGCCTGGAAGCCGATGCTAGCGCCCCTGTCGCCTAGGGGGAACCCCAATCCCATTCAAAATTGAATTCAATATGATCTAACGCAATTGAATGCGATTGCGGGCGGCCGCAGCATTCGAGTCCATCCCACGACAGACCTCGAAGAGGCGAAAGGAGACAAGGATGCGTAGACCCTGGACCCCATGGATCCGCTTGGCGGGCCTGCTGGCGGGCGGTGTGCTGGCATGCGCCGCCCAGGCGCAGGAGACGCTCAAGATCGGCGTGCTGATGAGCTACTCGGGCGTCAGCGCGCTGGCGGGCCAGTCCACCGACAACATCATCAAGCTCTACCAGGCCCAGCACGGCAGCGAGGCCGGCGGGCGCAGGCTGGAGTTCGTGCGGCGCGACAGCACCGGCCCCAATCCCGAGGTCGCGCGCCGGTTGGCGCAGGAACTCATCGTGCGCGAGAAGGTGCAGATCCTGATCGGCCCGGACTTCACGCCCAATGTGCTGGCCGTGGCGCCGCTCGTGACCGAGGCCAGGGTGCCGGCCATCATCACGGGCGCGGCCACGCAGGGCATCGTCGGCGAGAAGTCGCCGTACTACCTGCGCACCTTCTTCTCCGTGCCCCAGGTCGTGCGGCCCATGGCGCAGTGGGCCGCGAAGAACGGCATCAAGAAGGTGGCGGTCATGGTCGCCGACTACGGCCCCGGCCAGGACGCCGAGGCGACGTTCACGAAGGCCTTCCTGGAGGCCGGCGGCAGCATCGCCGCCACCATCAAGGTGCCCGTGCGCAACCCCGAGTTCTCGGGCTACATGCAGCGCCTGAAGGACGCCAAGGCCGACGCCGTCTTCGTCTTCATGCCGATCGGCGAACTCTCGCTGCAGTTCCTCAAGGCCTATGCCGACGCCGGCCTCAAGGACGGCAGCATGAAGCTGCTGGCCACCTCGGACGTGACCGACGAGACCACGCTGGACGCCGCGGGCGACGCCGCGCTGGGCGCCATCACGGCCGGCAACTACTCGCCGCTGCACGACTCGGCGCTGAACCGCCAGTTCGCCGCGGCCTACGACAAGGCGGTGGGCAAGACGCCGCGGCTGTCGCTCTACCACCCGGTGATGTGGGATGCCATGCACATCCTGTACAGCGCGCTCGAGGCGCAGCGCGGCGCGAAGTTCGATCCCGACAGGTTCATAGCCCACGCGCGCGGCATGGCCTTCGAGAGCCCGCGCGGCCCGGTCGCGATCGACAAGGCCAGCGGCGACATCGTGCAGAACACCTACATCCGCCGCGTCGAGCGCGTGAACGGGGTGCTGCAGAACGTCGAGTTCGACGTGGTCCCCAACGTGCCGGCCAGGTAAGCCGGCTCCCGCCACCGACCCCAGGTCGCACCCCGCACGCAACCCCCGCGCGGCACCCTCCGATGATTCTTCTCACCACCCTGTTCAACGGGCTGGCGTACGGCATCTTGCTGTTCGTCATGGCCGTGGGCCTGTCCGTCACCATGGGCATGATGCGCTTCGTCAATCTGGCGCATGTGAGCCTGTGCATGCTGGGCGGCTACGTGGCCGCCAGCGCGATGGAGGCGCTGCACTGGCCCTTCCTGGCCACGCTGCCGCTGGCCTTCGTGGTCACGGCGCTGTTCTCGGTCGCGCTCGAGCGGCTCGTGCTGCGCCACTTCTACGGCAGCGACGACCTCACGCAGGTGCTGCTGACCATCGGCCTGGTCTTCATGTCGGTCTCGGCCGCGGCCTATGTCTGGGGTCCGGCCTTCAAGCCGGTCGAGCTGCCGGCCTGGCTCAGCGGCCGCGCCGCCGTGCTGGGCCTGGAACTGGAGCGCTACCGGCTGTTCCTGCTGGCCGTGGGCGCGCTGCTCACGCTGGCCATCTTCCTGGGCCTGGAGCGCACGCGCTTCGGCGCCATGGTGCGCGCCTGCGTGGACAACCGGCGCGCGGCCTCGGCCTGCGGGCTGGACACGCAGCGCGTGTTCGCGCTGACCTTCGCCATCGGCGGCGGCCTCGCGGGCCTGGGCGGCGCGCTGTCGGCCAGCCTGCTGGGCCTGGACCCGAACTTCCCGTTCCGCTACCTCGTCTACATGCTGATCGTGGTCTCGGTCGGCGGCATGGGCACCATCCTGGGTTCGCTCGCGGCCGCGCTGGGCCTGGGCGTGGCCGACGTGGCCAGCAAGTACTACCTGCCGGCCGCGGGCGGCTCGGTGATCTACCTCGTGACGGTCGCGGTCATGCTCTGGCGGCCCGAAGGCCTGCTCGGGCGCAAGGTGCGCGTATGAGACCACCCCGTTTGGCTGGCTCACTGCGTGTAGCCATCCCATCCCCCTCCCGGGGCGCCGCCAGCGGCCGGGCGGAGCCCGTTCCGCGGCGTCGGTCGGCATGGGCCGCCCCGCGGCCTCTCGACCCGCTGCCTGCCACCCGGTGTCGTGTGCTGCTACTGGCGTGCAGCGCCTTGGTGAACTGATATGTCACAGAACTTCTTTCGCGCCCGCGCGCGCTGGAGCGGCTGGGAGACCGCCTTCTGGCTCTGCTGGGCCGGGGCCTTCTTCGTGCCGGGCGCCAACCTCGCGCTGCTGACCCAGGTGCTGATCTGGGGCCTGTTCGCGCTGTCGCTGGACCTGCTGCTGGGCTACCGCGGCATCCCCTCGCTGGGGCATGCGGCCTTCTTCGGCATCGGTGCCTATACCGCGGGCTACCTCGGCAAGTTCGGCTGGACCGAGCCGATCTCGGGCCTGGTGCTGGCCGCCCTCATGGCCGGCCTCGTGGGCCTGGCCACGGGCCGCATCGTGCGCGGGCTGCACGGCGTGGGCCTGCTCATGGTCACGCTGGGGCTGAACCTGCTGCTGTACGACTTCGTGCACCGCTCCACGGCGTTGACGGGCGGCGACGACGGCCTGC
>DATKFT010000318.1:0-2440 GCA_035544335.1 Pseudorhodoferax sp. | reverse complement strand
CAGTTCAAAGCCGAGCTGTCCAAGCTGGGCGACGAGCCGGGCGGGATGTGCGTCAGGCGTACGGCCGAGTCGGTCTTGTTGATGTGCTGGCCGCCCGCGCCGCTGGCGCGGTAGGTGTCGATGCGCAGGTCGGCCGGGTTGATCTGCACGGCCTGGGCCTCGTCGGGCTCGGCCAGCACGGCGATGGTGCAGGCGCTGGTGTGGATGCGGCCCTGGGTTTCGGTGGCGGGCACGCGCTGCACACGGTGGCCACCGGACTCGAAGCGCAGATGGCCGTAGACGTCCTCGCCGTCTACGCGCAGGACCACTTCCTTGTAGCCGCCCAGCTCGCTCGCGGACTCGCTGATGAGCTCGGTCTTCCAGCCACGGCGCTCGGCGTAGCGCGTGTACATGCGCAGCAGGTCGCCCGCGAACAGGGCCGACTCGTCGCCGCCCGTGCCGGCGCGGATTTCGAGGAAGGCCGCGCGTGCGTCGTCCGGGTCCTTGGGCAGCAGCATGCGCTGCAGCTCGTTCTCCAGCTCCGCCAGCTCGGCCTGGGCGCTGGCGATCTCCTCGTGCGCCATCTCGGCCATGTCGGGGTCGGCCAGCATGTCCTGCGCCGCGGCCAGGTCGGCGCTGCGCTGCTGGTGGCGCACGTAGCGGCCGGCCAGCTGGGCCACGTCGGCATGCTCGCGCGACAAGACCATGAACTGCTTCATGTCCGCCATGATGTCCTGGCGCGAGAGCAGAAAGTCCAGTTCGGACAGGCGTTGCGCGTAGCGCTCGAGTTGCTGGCGGAGAAAGGGCTTCAAGGCGGGAATCCGGTGGGCAGGCGCCGCGGGCGGGCGCGAGAACAGACAGGGGGCGGTGGCGCAGCGGCGGGCCGCGCCAGTGCGGCAAGACGCCGCTAACGCTCTTTGCGCAGGAACAGGCGCGAAATGGTTTCGACCGCGTGCTCGCGGGCATGGCCGTCGCCGGCATGCAGCTCGGCCATGGCGCCGTGCAGCATCTTCTGCGTGAGGCCCTTGGCCAGCGCTTCGAGCACGGCGTCCACGTCCTCGCCGCGCGCCAGCTGCTTGCGTGCGCGCGCCAGTTCGGCCTGGCGCCAGGCATCGGCCTGGGTGTTGAGCTGGCGGATCAGCGGCACCACGCCGTGCACGGGGTCGCGCTGGCCCATCCAGTGCAGAAAGCTCTGCACACCCGCATCGATGATGACCTCGGCCTGGGCCACGGCCGCCTGGCGGTGGGCCTGGCCGGTCTGCACCACGCTGGCCAGGTCGTCCACGGTGTAGAGGAACACGTCCTCCAGGCCCTTGACCTCGGGCTCGATGTCGCGTGGCACGGCCAGGTCGACCATGAAGATGGGCCGGTGCTTGCGCTGCTTGAGCGCACGTTCCACCGCGCCCAGGCCGATGATGGGCAGGGTGCTGGCCGTGCAGCTCACGATGGCGTCGAACTCGTGCAGCCGGGCGGGCAGGTCGGCCAGGCGCATGACCTCGCCGCCGAAGCGGCCGGCCAGCTTCTCGCCGCGCTCCAGCGTGCGGTTGGCGATCGCGATGGACTTGGGGCTCTTGGCCGCGAAGTGCGTGGCGGCCAGTTCGATCATCTCGCCAGCGCCCACGAACAGCACGCGCACCTCGCCCAGGTCTTCGAACAGCTGCGACGCCAGGCGCACTGCGGCGGCCGCCATGCTGATGGAGTGCGCGCCGATCTCGGTGGCCGTGCGCACTTCCTTGGCGACCGCGAAGGAGCGCTGGAACAGCTGGTTCAGCGTGGAGCCCAGCGCACCGGCTTCGTCGGCCACGCGCACGGCGTCCTTCATCTGGCCCAGGATCTGGGCCTCGCCCAGCACCATGGAATCCAGGCCGCTGGCCACGCGGAACACATGGCGCGCGGCCAGTCCGTCGTG
This sequence comes from Pseudorhodoferax sp., assembly GCA_035544335.1. Classification (GTDB taxonomy): domain Bacteria; phylum Pseudomonadota; class Gammaproteobacteria; order Burkholderiales; family Burkholderiaceae_C; genus Pseudorhodoferax. Next base: position 552 of record DATKFT010000318.1, on the reverse strand, counting down.
CAGTGCGTAGGCGTGCGAGCGCAACAGCGCGGGCGTGACGCCGCCGGCATGGGCCATCCAGTCCATCGTGCGATCGATGGCCTGGGCCTCGGCCGCGCAATAGATCTCGGTGCGGTTGCAGGTGGAGATGATGGCGGCCTCGGGTGGCCTGGCCACCGTGCCCGACAGCGCCGACCGCAGGCCGGCCAGCGTGGGGGCGATCTGGTCCAGGGCGAACGCAAACCGCCCGCGCAGATCGAGCGGGGCGGTGTGGTGGTTGATGCCGAGTGCCCAGACAGCCATAACTCCGGATTATAAAATCCACGGCTCCACCTTGCTGCTTGACCTGCGTCAAGACTTGTTCCGATGGCCATGGGCCTTGTCGATCTGCTGCTGCATGCGCTGGCATTCGTGCTGCCGGCCGTCTGCGTGGCGCTGTGCACCACACTGGCCGCCCGCATCGGCGGGGGCGGCGCCGGTATGCGCTGGTGGAGCGCCTGGGGGCTGACCAGCGTGGCCGGCAGCCTGGCGCTGTTGGGCGCGCTGTGGGCCATGGGCCGCGACGGCAGCATC
>DATKFT010000317.1:0-31468 GCA_035544335.1 Pseudorhodoferax sp. | reverse complement strand
AGCAGCGACAGGCCGGCGGCGCCGCTGCCCTGCGCAGCCGGTGCCGGATCGGTCCCCGGCGCGACCACGGCGATGCGTGCGGCCGGCACCGCGTATGCGGCCAGTGCGTGTGCGGTGGCCGGGCTGGTCACGACCACCTGGCGCACGCAGGCCAGCGCGCGCCGCTCGCTGGCCTGCAGCAGCGCCTGCGCGGTCGAGGGCAGCCCGCTCTCCAGCGCCAGCGGGTGGTGCACGAGCGCCACCCAGCGCAGGCGTGCGGCATGGCGCTCGGCCAGCGCCGGCAGCGCACCGAAGGCCAGGCCGTCGGCCACCACCAGCGTGCCATCGGGCAGGGCCTCGAGCAGCGCGGCAGCGCGCTCCACATCCTGCGCACCGGGCCAGGGAAAGCCATCACCGGGCGACAGCCAGTCGACCTGCCAGCCCAGCGCGCGCAGACCGTCCACGGTGCGGCGGTCGTACAGCGTGCCGCCCGTGCGGGCCTGCGGATCGCCCGGCACCAGGAACACGCAGTGGCGCGCGGCGCAGGCCATCAGCCGGGCGCCAGCGGCCCCTCGTACTGGGCCCAGGCCACATGCGACTCGTGCAGCCGCACGCGCAGCGACTCCAGCCCCGCTGCGTGCGGTCCCAGTTCGCCGGCCACCGCGCGCGCGGCCACGCGCTCGAACACCACGCGGGCCAGGAACTCCGTGGTCGTGTTCTGGCCCGCGAACGCGCTCTCGTCGTCGAGGTTGCGGAAGTTGAACTCGGCCAGCACCTCGCGCAGCACCGTGCCTGCGCGTGCGATGTCCACCACCATGCCGTCGGGGTCGAGCGCGCGGCGCCGGAACGTGGCATCGACCACATAGGTCGCGCCATGCAGGCGCTGGGCCGGCCCGAAGGCTTCGCCGCGAAAGCTGTGGGCGACCATGCAGTGGTCGCGGACGTTGACGCTGTACATGCGGGCTTCCTCGTGGTGGCGGACCGGGCCAGGAACGGCGGCGGCCATGGTAGCTGGCCCGCCGCAGCGCCGGTGTCGGACACGGGCGCGCCATGCGCCTTCGCAGTAGCATGGCGCCGCGCCCACGCTCGGTGCGCACCGCCACGGGAGGGCCGCCATGCAGACCACGGATGTGCTGATCGTCGGCGCCGGTCCGACCGGCCTGGTGCTCGCGCTGTGCCTCGTGCGCCAGGGTGTGTCGGTGCGCGTGGTCGACCAGAGCGCCGAGCCCGGCACGCAATCGCGCGCGATGGTGGTGCATGCCCGCACGCTCGAGCTGTACCGGCAGCTGGACCTGGGCGAGGACGTCGTCGCGGCCGGGCTGCAGAACCCCGGCTTCAACCTCTGGGTTCAGGGCGAGCACAAGACCCGGCTGTCGTTCCGCGATGCCGGACGCGAACGCACGCCCTACCCCTATGTGCTGGTCTATCCACAGGACCAGCACGAGCGCCTGCTCGTCGCACGCCTCGCGGCCCTGGGCGTGGAGGTCGAGCGCTCCACGCGGCTGCTCGACTGGGCGGAGCATGGCGACGGCATCACGGCCAGGCTGCAGCGGGCGGACCGCGTGGAGCACTGCACGGCGCGTTACCTGGCCGGCTGCGATGGCGCGCATTCCACCGTACGCCACCAGATCGGCACCCCCTTCGAGGGTGGCACCTATGCCCAGCTCTTCTACGTGGCCGACGTGCAGGCCCGCGGCCCGGCGGCCAACGGCGAGGTCCACGTGGCCTTCGAAACCGCCGACTTCGTCGCACTGCTGGCCTATGGCCACGAAGGCCAGAGCCGTTTGATCGGCACGGTCCGCGACGAGCGCAAGGACGTGGACACGCTGGGCTTTGCCGACGTCGCGCACCGCGCCGTCGACAGCCTGCGGCTGCAGATCGAGCAGGTGCACTGGTTCTCGACCTACCGGGTCCACCACCGCGTGAGCGAGCGCTTCCAGGCGGGGCGCGCCTTGCTGCTGGGCGATGCCGCCCATGTCCACAGCCCGGCCGGCGGCCAGGGCATGAACACGGGGATCGGCGACGCCTTCAACCTGGCCTGGAAGCTGCGCGCCGTGCTGCGCGGCCAGGCCGGCCCCGCGCTGCTCGCGACCTACGAGACCGAGCGCAAGGCCTTCGCGCGCCAGCTCGTGGACACCACCGACAAGGTGTTCAGCTTCGTCTCGGCCGAGGGCAGCTTCGCCGACTTCGTGCGCACGCGCATCGCGCCGCTGCTGCTGCCGGCGGTCTTCCAGGTGGACGCGGCCCGCGCCTTCATGTTCCGCGTGCTCTCGCAGACCTTGGTCGCCTACCCGCACAGGGCGCTCAGCACCGGCCGGGCCGGCAGTGTGCACGGCGGCGACCGGCTGCCCTGGTCCGGCCCTACCGGCGCCGACAACTTCGCACCGCTGGCCACCGCGCGCTGGCAGGTCCATGTGTATGGCCAGGCCCCCGCCGCCCTGCAGGCCTGGTGCGCAGGCCAGGGGCTGCCCCTGCACAGCTTCGCCCACACCGAAGCCCATGGCGCGGCCGGCCTGGCGCGCGACGCCGCCTACCTCGTGCGGCCCGACACCCATGTGGCGCTGGCCGATCCGGCGGCCAGCGCACAGACGCTCGCACAGTACTTCGCGGACCGCGCCATCCGGCCCGGGCCCTGAGACCCTGGCAGCCGGCTCAGGCCCGCGCGAACACCAGCAGCAGGTTGTTGGCCGGCATCGGAAAGCGCTGGGCCAGCCGCAGCCCCGCCAGGCCCGCCTCGCGTTCCACGTCTTCGCGCGCGCGGATGCCCCAGGCCGGATTGCGGCGGCGCAGGTCCCCGTCGAAATCGCGGTTGCCCGGCGAGGTCGCCACCTCCTGTTCGAGGTAAGGGCCGTAGGTCACGAGCAGGCCGCTGGGCGCGAGGTAGCGTGCCGCCCCCTGCATGAGGCCGGCGCAGACGGCCCAGGGCGCGATGTGCAGCATGTTGGCGCAGTAAACCGCGTCCAGGCTCTGCGGCGCGAATTCGGGGCCCTCGGCGGGCCAGCGTGCGGCCGTGGCGTCGAGCCGCAGCGGCGCGCTCACCTGGGCCGCGCCCTCGGTGGCACACCAGGCCGCGATGGAGCCGAAGGCCTCGTCGGTCCGGTCGCTGGGCTGCCAATGCCACTGCGGCATGGCGGCCGCGAAGAAGGCCACATGCTGGCCCGTGCCGCTGGCGATCTCCAGCGCCCGGCCGCGCGGCGGCAGCACCTGCAGCAGCCGCTCCAGGATGGGTGCGCGGTTGCGTTCGGAGGCGGGGCTGTGCAGCGCGTGCGGCGGCGGTGGAGAAGAGGCGAAAGCCGGCATGGCGGGCGGTGTCTGGTCGGAAACGGCCATGGTAGCCCGGGCCGCGTGGCGCACCGATGCGCCGCGCGCAGGCCGAGCTTCTTGTCCCGCGCGAGACCGCCGCACGGCCCCCGACGGCCGCGCCGGTTTATCCTTGCCGTCCCCGGCCCGCTGGCGCGGCGGCCAGCCCGTCCGGCAGACTGCGCGCCGCTGCGGCGCCGCGCCCCGCCGTCCATGCCCGCCCCTGCGATGCCCTCTTCCCCGTCCGACCACCGCGCATCCCCGCCCGCCGGCGCAGCGCGGGCCGACGTGTACGCGGCGGACCGCATCGACCGCACGGCCGTCACGCAGCGCATGCAGGAGGCCCAGGGTGCCAAGCTCGTGCTCGTGCAGGCGCCCGCGGGCTTCGGCAAGACCACGGCGCTGCAGCAGTTCCGCCGGCACCTGGCCGGCCGCGGCGTGGCCACGGCCTGGCTCACGCTGGACCCGGCCGACAACGACGCCTCGCGCCTGCTGCGCGGCCTGGCCACGGCGCTGGACAGCCTGGGCCCCGGGGAGCCGCCGCCTGCGGCCTCGCCGGCCGCGCGCAGCGCCGGCCCGCAGGTGGCCGACCAGGCGCTGGCCCTGCTCGAGCAGCTCGGCCGCATCGACCTGCCCTTCGCGCTGTTCCTGGACGAGGTCGAGGTCGTGCACGAACCCATGGTGCTGGGTCTGCTGCGCGAGCTGCTGCTGCACCTGCCGCGCCAGGGCCAGCTGCTGCTGGCCTCGCGCAGCCAGCCCGAACTGGGGCTGGGCCGGCTGCGCGCACGCGGCGAGCTGCTGGAGATCGACGCCGACCTGCTGCGCTTCACGCCCGAGGACACGCGCGAGTTCCTGACGCGCAGGCTCCAGACGCCGTTCTCGCTGGACGATGTCGAGCGCCTGCACAAGCGGACCGAAGGCTGGGCCGCCGCGCTGTGGCTGGCCGCGCTCGCGCTGGAGCGCCGCAGCGACCGCAGCGCGTTCATCGCGCATTTCTCGGGCTCGACCCAGACCGTGGCCGACTACCTCGCGGACGACGTGCTGCTGCGCCAGCCCGCCGGGGTGCGCGACTTCCTGCTGCGCTCCAGCGTGCTGCGCGACCTCAGCGCGCCGCTGTGCGACGCGGTGCTGGGCCTGGACCGCAGCGCCGCGCTGCTGCAACAGCTCGAACGCAGCGGCCTGTTCCTGAGCCGGCGCGAGCCCACGCCCGATGCGGGGCCGGCACCGCCCACGCAGCAGCCCGTCTACCGTTACCACGCGCTGTTCGCCGATTTCCTGCGCAGCCAGCTCGCGCGCACGGACCCCGGTGCCGCCGCCGCGCTGCACCTGCGCGCGGCCCATTGGTACGCCGAGCGCGGTCGCCCCGTGCCCGCGATCAGCCATGCGCTGGACGGCGGCGACCACGCACTGGCGCTGCGCTGGCTGGACGCGACGGCGGACAGCTTCCTCGCGCAGGGCCGCCTGCGGCTGCTCACGCGCTGGTTCGACCAGTTGCCCGAGCCGCTGCTGGCCAGCCGGCCGCTGCTGTACCTGTCCAGCATCTGGGCGCTCTCGTTCACGCGCGGCCCGCTGGAGGCCACGGCGCGCCTGGAACGCCTGCCCGCCGCGGCCCGTGCCCTGCCCGAGGTCCAACGCCAGTGCCTGGCGCTGCGGCCCGTGCTGCTGTCCATGCAGGACCGCTTCGAGGAGGCCCATGCCACGGGCCAGCTCGGCCTGGCCCAGCTGCCCACCGGGAACGCCTTCGCCGACAGCATGCTCACGCACGCCATGGCCGAATGGGGCGCGCGCATCGGCCGCCAGCACCAGGCCTACGCGCTGCTGGATGCGGCGCGGCGCGCGCAGTCGGACGGCGAGAGCCTGTTCTTCCGCATGTTCCTGGAATCCATCGAGGGCATGATCGACCTGCAGGGCGGGCGGCTGCGCGAAGCCGGCGCGCGCTTCGGCATCGCGGCCAGTGCCAGCCACGGCGGCGGCTACGGCCATGTGAACGGCAACGCGTTCGCAGGCGTGCTGTACGCCAGCGTGGTCTACGAACAGGGCGAGCTCGCGCGGGCCGAGCAGCTGCTGCGCCTGTACCTGCCCATGGCCCGCGACAGCGGCCTGCCCGACCACATGGTGATCGGCTACACGCTGCTCTCGCGCATCGCGTTCGAGCATGGCGAGATCGACCAGGCCTTCCAGGTGCTGGCCGACATGGAGCACCTGGGCCATGTGCGCCAGCTGCCGCGCGTGGCCGCCAGCGCCAGGCTCGAGCGCGCCCGGCTGCTGCTGCTGCAGGGCCACGCCAGCGCCGCGCAGGACGCGCTGCAGCGCGCCGACGACCCCGAGGTCTGGGCGCGCGTGCGCCGGCTCAGCCTGAACGCCAACGACATCGACTGCCTGGAGATCGGCCGGCTGCGCTGGGAGGTGGCCTTCGGCACGCCCGAGCGCGCCGTGGACCAGCTCGACCAGGCTCTGGCCGAGGCCACGGCCACGGGGCGCCAGCGGCGCGCGCTCAAGCTGCAGGTGCTGCAGGCCATGGCGCTGGCGCGCCGCGGCGAGCGCGAGGCCGCGCTGGGCGTGATGGGCTCCGTCGTGCGGCTGGCCTGCCGCGAAGGCTTTGTGCGCACGATGCTGGAGGAAGGCGAGGCCGCGCAGCGCCTCGTCGGCCTGGCCGCCGCCCGGCTCGCGCATCCGGCGCCTGGCCGGCCCGCGCTGACGCCGCTCGAATCGGCCCAGCTGCAGCGATTGCGCGCGCTGCTGCCGGTCTCCGCGCCGGCCGAGCCCGCACCGGCCACGGCCGCCAGGCGCGCGGCGCTGGATCCCGAGCCGCTGCCCCCGCTCACCGAGCCGCTCACGCGGCAGGAAACCCGTGTGCTGCAGCTGCTGGCCGAGGGCTACGCCAACAGTGCCATGGCCGAAAAGCTGTTCGTCTCGACCAACACCGTGCGCGCCCACCTGCGCAGCATCCATGCCAAGCTCGGCGTGCACACGCGCACACGGGCCGTGGGCGTGGCGCGCAGACTGGGATTGATCGACTGAGCTGACGCAGCGGCCGGCCCGCGCTCAGGCCGAGATCGGCGCGCCCAGCGGCTCGTAGGTCGAACCGCTGAAACGCATCATCTGCAGCTGCTTGAGCGGCGCGAAGTCGTCGGGCCCGGTCTTCACGCGCATGCCAGGCATCAGCATGGGCAAGGACATGTCCAGGCTGGCGACCTGGCGCATCACGTTGGCGCGCGAGAGGTCGTTGCCGCACTGGCGCAGCGCCTGCTCGATGCACTGGCTCGTGCAGTAGGCCACGGCGTTGAGCGACTCCTTGACGTCGCCCTTGGGGTAGTACGTCTTCATCCAGGCCAGGTACTCGGCCACGTCCTTGTCGTCCTTCCAGCGCGGGTCCAGCGGCTCGCGGAAGAAGGTCGAGGAGATGATGCCCTGCGCGTTCTCGAAGCCCGCGGGCCGCAGCACGGCGTTGATCGAGACCGAGATGCTGCCCAGGTACTGCGTGGGCTTCCAGCGCATCTCGGCCACCTTGCGGATGGACTGCGCGGCCACCTTGAGCGTGCTCACGTTGAAGAAGGTGTCCGCGCCCGTGGACTTGAGCTGCACGAGCTGGCTGTCGGCCGTCGGGTCGGTCACCTCGTAGCTGGCCTCGCCCACCAGCAGGGCCTTGGCCCTGTCGCCCAGGCCTTCCTTGAAGCCCAGCATGTAGTCCTTGCCGATGTCGTCGTTCTGGAACAGCGCGGCGATGCGGGCATTCGGGTTGGTCTGCAGGATGTGCTTGGCGTAGATGCGGCCCTCGAGCCGGTTGGAGGGCTGAAAGCCGATCGTGTACGGAAAGTGCTTGGGATCGTTCCAGCGGTCCACGCCGCTGTGGATGAAGATCTGCGGCACCTTCTTGGCGTTCATGTACTTCTGGATCGCGATGTTGGGCGCCGTGCCCAGGCAGCCGCCCAGCAGCAGCACCTCCTCCTGCTCGACCAGCTTGCGCGCCTGCTCCACGGTCTTGGGCGGGCTGTAGGCATCGTCCAGCGAAAGCACCTTGACCTTGCGGCCGTTGATGCCGCCCTGGTCGTTGACCTTGTCGAAATAGGCCAGCATCGCGGCGCCCAGGCAGCCGTAGGCCGCCAGCGGGCCCGAGTACGGCACGATGTTGCCCAGCAGGATCTGCTTGTCGCTCACGCCCGGGGTCTTGGACTGGGCCTGCGCCAGCGGCGCGGTGGCCGCCAGCGCCAGGGCCAGCACGTCGCGGCGCTGCACGCCGCTGGAAGAAGGGTTCTGCTTGCTCATGTCTGTCTCCATCTGTCGTTCCAAGGAAATGCGGGGCAGGCGCCTGGCGGTCCGGGCCGCCCGGGGCCGGTGTCAGCGGCCCGCGATGCGCTGGTCCCAGCCGCGCTCGCGGTACAGCCGGTCGAAGTTGGGCTGGCCGGTCTGGGCCGTCACGCCGCCGTCGACGACGATGGCGGTGCCGGTCATGTAGGAGGCATCGGCCGAGGCCAGGAAGGCGATGACCGCGGCGATCTCGTGCGGCGCGGCCACGCGGCGCATGGGCACCACGCGGCTGTACTCGGCCATGATCTCGGCGTCGCGCGTGTGGGCCTTGAGCATGGGCGTGCCCACGCCGCCCGGGCACACGCAGTTCACGCGCAGGCCCTCGTCGGCATGGTCCACCGCCATGTTGCGGGTCAGGTTGATCACGCCGGCCTTGGCCACGTTGTAGGCCAGCAGGCCCGGGTCGGCCAGCAGCCCCGAGATCGAGGCCGTGTTCACGATGTTGCCACCGGTCTTGCGCAGGTGCGGCAGCGCCGCGCGGCTGCCGAAGAACACCGCGTCCAGGTCCACGGCCATGGTCTGGCGCCAGCGCGCCGCGTCGATCTCGTCGGCATGGCCGAAGCAGCCGATGCCGGCGTTGTTGACCAGCACGTCGAGCGCGCCGAAATGCGCGGCCGCATCGTCGATGAAGGCCGTGAGCGCCTGCGCGTCGGCCACGTCCACCGCGCGGCTGAACAGGCGCGCGGCCGGCAGCTGCCCGGCCGGCGTGCCGGCCAGGCGCGCCGGGTGCAGGTCGCACAGCGCCAGCCGCGCGCCCTCGCGCATGAAGCGCTCGGCCGCCGCCGCGCCGATGCCCGAGGCCGCGCCCGTGATGAGCACCACCTTGCCCGCGAAGCGGTCGGCGAAGACCAGGGGCGCGGCGGCGATCACGAGTGCCCCCTTCGGCCTGCGGCCTGTCCCCCCGAGGGGGAGCGAGCTTGCTTGGGGCGGCCCGGCGCGGCGCTCATGCCAGCAGCTCCCGCAGCGCACGGGCCACGCCGGGCCCGTCCAGGCCGTAGTGCCGGTACAGGTGCGTGGGCGGTGCCACGAGCGCGTAATCGTCGGGCAGCGCGTGGCGCCTGAAACGCAGGCCCAGGCCGGACTCGGCCAGCACCTCGGCCACGGCGCCGCCCAGGCCGCCGTGCGGGTTGTGCTCTTCCACGGTCAGGATGGCGCCGGTCTCGCGCGCCGCGGCCAGCACGCCCTGGACATCGATGGGCTTGATGAAGGCCGCATCGAGCACGCGCACGCCGACGCCTTCTTCGGCCAGCACGGCGGCCGCGTCGAGCGCCGCGCGCACGCCCAGGCCCGTGGCGATCACCGTGGCGTCGCGGCCCTCGCGCAGCCGCACGAAGCGGCCGTGCTCGAACACCGGCACCTCGCCGTAGACGGGCTTTTCGGCGCCGCGCCCGATGCGGATGTAGACCGGGCCCGGCACATCCAGCGTGGCGCGGATCAGCCCGCGGATGGCCGCGCCGTCGCAGGCGCTGACCACGGTCATGTTGCCCATGGCGCGCGTGACCGCGAGGTCCTCCACCGCATGGTGCGAGGTGCCGTAAAAGCCCATGGAGATGCCGGCGTGGTGCGACAGGATGCGCACGCGCATGCGCGTGTAGGCCAGGTCGGTGCGCAGCTGCTCGGCGCACAGCAGCGAGGCGAACGAGGCGAAGGTCGAGATGTAGGGGATGAAGCCCGTGGAGGCCAGCCCTGCGGCGACCGAGACCATGTTCTGCTCGGCGATGCCGGTGTTGACGAAGCGCTCGGGGTAGTGCTGCTGGAACACCTGCGTGCCGTTGGACGAGGCCAGGTCGGCCGTCAGCACCACGATCTCGGGGCGCTGCGCGGCCAGCTGCACGAGTTCGTCGCCCATGGTCAGCGCGGTCAGCTGGCCCAGCGAGGTCTGGATGTTCCAGCTCTTGGGGTCCAGCGTGCCCGCGCCCGGCGTGGCCAGGGTGGAGACAGGGCTTGCGGTGTTCATCGCGCCATCCTTTGTTCGATCTCGGCGATCGCCAGTTGCTTGTCCTGCGGGCCCAGGTAGCCCAGGTGCCAGTAGGGCGTGGTTTCCATGAAGCCCACGCCCTTGCCCTTGCGCGTGCGGGCCACGATGGCGAACGGCCGGTCGGCCTGCTGCGCCTGGGCGAAGGCCTGCAGGACCTGCGCCATGTCGTGGCCGTCGATCTCGGTCGTGGCCCAGCCGAAGGCTTCGAACTTGGCCGCGATGGGCTCGATGTTCATGACGTCGGCCACATCGCCGTCCAGGCCCATGCCGTTGGCGTCCACGATCGCGACGAGCTGGTCGAGCCGGTAGTGGGCGGCCGACATCGCGGCCTCCCAGACCTGGCCTTCGTTGAGTTCGCCGTCGCCCAGCATGACCCAGGTCCGGTAGTCCTGGCGCCGCATGCGGCCGGCCAGCGCGATGCCCACGCCCACCGACAGGTTGTGGCCGATGGAGCCCGAGCTGAAGTCGCAGCCCGGCACCTTGTTCATGTCCGGGTGGTCGCCCAGCGCGCTGCCCAGCCGCGTGTAGCTGTCCAGCCATTCCTTGGGGAAATACCCCAGATCGGCCAGGCAGGGATATTGACCGATGGCCGCATGGCCCTTGCCCAGTAAAAACCGGTCGCGGTCTTCCCAATGGGGATGGGCAGGGTCGATGCGCAGCGCGTGGTAATACAGCGCGGCGAACATTTCCGCACAGGAAAATACGCTGGAATAATGGCCGCTCTTGGCAATATCGACGAGGCGGATGGTTTCCAGCCGGATCCAGTCCGCGCGCCAGAGCAGTTCCTTTTCGCTGACGGGACGGTTTCGCGGCAGCGCCGTGGGGGCGGCCTCGAGATTCTTCACGGCCATGCGGCAGTCTCCGGGTTTCTTCAGAGCATTCAGTCTAGAAACCGCATGGGGCCGTCGCATCGTCCGATCGGACTATTTGCATCGTCCTGAAAAAGGACTGCCGACAACGCGAGATTCGCGCCGCAAAGCCATTATCTCCCCAGCCGAAATGATTTAGTCCGATCGGACGATGCGGTGCAGAAAATCCGGATCTAGGATTTTCCTTTTTGACTGGCAGACACGTTGGCTGCCCCAGGACATCCCATGAAAGCTGTCGTCGCCCGCCAAGGGGCATTGCGTGTCGAAGAGCTGGCCGAACCCGTGCCCGCGAGCGGCCAGGTGCTCGTGCGCACGCTGGCCTGCGGCATCTGCGGCACCGACCTGCACGCGCGCCACCACCTGCACGGCTTCCTGCAAGGCCTGCTGCGCTCGGGCAACCCCTTGCCCACGGACCCGGACGGCGGCGTGGTGTTCGGCCACGAGTTCTGCGGCGAGGTGCTGGAGCCCGGGCCCGGCACGACCGCGCGCTTCCCCGCCGGCACGCGCGTGGTCGGCCTGCCCTTCGTGACCGGGCCGCAGGGCGCGGAGTACGTGGGCTACTCCAACCGCTTCCCGGGCGGCTTCGGCGAGCGCATGGTGCTGACCGAGCGGCTGCTGTACGCCGTGCCCAACGGCCTGCCCGCAGCACACGCGGCGCTGACCGAGCCCATGGCGGTCGGCGCCCACGCCGTGGCCCGCGCCGGCATCGAGGGACCGGCCGTCTGCATGGTCGTGGGCTGCGGCCCGATCGGCCTGGCCGTGATCGCCGCGCTCAAGGCGCGCGGCATCGGCCCCGTGGTCGCGCTGGACTACTCGGCCGGGCGGCGCGGCTTTGCGCTGCGCATCGGCGCCGACGAGGTGGTCGATCCCGCGGTCGAGGCCGCGCCGGCGGTCTGGGCCCGCACGGGCGCCGGCCGCAAGGGCAGGCGCGCCGTGGTCTTCGAGTGCGTGGGCCGGCCCGGCGTGGCCCAGGCCGTGCTGGCCGACGCACCGCGCCAGGCCCTGCTCGTGGTGGTCGGCAATGCGCTCGAGGACTGTTCGCTGGACCAGGTCATGGCCTTCAACAAGGAACTGGACATCCGCTTCTCGGCCAACTTCACGCCGGCCGAGTTCGAGCGCACGCTGCACGACCTGGCCGAGGGCCGCATCGACCCGCGCCACCTGCTCACGGGCGAGGTCCCGCCCGAGGGCGTGGAACAGGCCTTCGCCGACCTCGGCGACGCCGACCGGCACGCCAAGATCGTCGTGCGCTTCGACCTCTGAGCCGGCCGCCAGCGCCGGCTAGGTGGGATTGATGCTGCGCTGGGTCACGAACACCTCGACCAGCAGCAACGCGTAGGTGGCGATCAGCGCGAGCATGGCCACGACGAACAGCACCGCCACGGGCCGGTCGAACGACAGCCCGAGCTCGTTGGCGACGAACAGCGAGCCGATCAAGAGGCACACGACCACGCCGCACAGCGCGCCCGTGGACACACCGGCGTTGAGGATCTTGGCGCGCCGGTTCAGCGTGGCGAGTTCGGCGTCGATCTCGGCGCTGCGCGCGGGCGTGGCCGTCTCGCGCTCGTCGCGGCATTTGTGCATGCGGTCGTTGACGCGCGCGAGCCGGTTCGTGAGAACCGTCAGCGTGCCGCCGATGGCCGCCAGCATGAACGCAGGGCCCACCGCGAGCTGGATCACGTGGGCAGTGTCGGCTTGGATGCTCAGCATGCGCGCAAGGTTAACCCGGGCCGGCGCGCTCGCGCCTCGGCCGCCTCAGCCTGCAGCGCCGAGGCCGGCCGGTGCGTAGTCGATGCGCTGGCACAGCGTGTCGGGGCGGCCCGCGGCCAGCGCCTGCAGCACCTGCGGCAGCTGCTCGAATGGCGCATGGTCGGTCACGAGCGCGTCCAGCACCGGATCGCGCAGCAGGTCCAGCGCGAGCGCCATGCGCCGCGCCGGGCTCCAGCGGCTGCGCTGCGCAGCGGCCACATGGCCGACCTGCGAGCTGCGCAGCACGAGCCGGCGCGCGTGGAAGGCTCCGCCCAGCGGCAGCGCCACGGCGCGGCTGCCGTACCAGCTCAGCTCGAGCACGGTGGCCTCGAACGCGGCCAGGTCCAGTGCCGTGACCAGGCCCTGCGGCTGGCCGCTGGCGTGCACCACGAGGTCGGCCTCCGGCGTGGCCTGCCCGGGCCTGGCAAAGCGCAGCCCCAGCTGCGCGGCCACGCCGGCGCGCTCGGCGCGCACATCGACGAGCTCCACCGCACAGCCCGGCAAGCGCGCCGCCAGCCAGGCCACGAGCAGGCCGACCACGCCGCCGCCGACCACGGCGATGCGGTCGCCCACGCGCGGCGCGGCATCCCACAGCGCGTTGACGGCGGTCTCCATGTTGGCCGCCAGCACGGCCCGCGCCGGCGGCAGGCCGTCGGGCAGCACATGCACGGCCGCCGCGGGCACGGTGTAGCGCGTCTGGTGCGGGAACAGGCAGAACACCGCCCGGCCCTGCAGCGCGGGCGGCCCGGCCTCGACCACGCCGACGCTGGCGTAGCCGTACTTCACGGGCCCCGGGAAGTCGCCGTCCTGGAACGGCGCACGCATGCGCGCGAACTCGCTGGCGGGCACCTCGCCGCGGAACACCAGCAGCTCGGTGCCGCGGCTGACCGCGCTGTGCAGCGCACGCACGCAGACCTCGTCGCCACCGGGCGGCGCGAGCCGGCCGGCGCGGACCGCGGCCCGGCCCGGCGCCTCGGTCCAGCAGGCGCGGAAACCATCGGAAACCCTGGCGGAATGCTTTGCTGGCATGCTGTGCTCGTTGCGGCATCTTAGAACGTGCAGAACCATGCTTGTGCCCCGGCCCTCGCTTCCCCGCGCCAGCGACGCGCTGCACCGCGACGCCGCGCGCGCCATGGGCGGCGCGGCCGTGCTGCTGTTCGCCGCGGCCGCGCTGGGCAGCGCGGTCGCCGATGTCAGTGCCTGGTTCGCCGTCAAGGCCCTGGCGCTGTTCGCAGGCGCCGCGGCCTGCGTCTGGCAGGGGCTCGCGGCCCATGCGCCGCATGCGCGCTTCGGCGCCGCCAACGGCATCACCTTGCTGCGCCTGGCGCTCATCGTGCTGCTGGCCGCTGCCGTGGGCGAGCTGGCTACCCCGAGCCCGGCGCTGCAATGGGCCGTGCTGGGGCTGGCCACGCTGGCCGCCGTGCTCGACGCGGTCGACGGGCCGGTCGCGCGCCGCCGCCAGCAGGCCAGCGCGTTCGGCGCGCGCTTCGACATGGAGACCGACGCGCTGCTGGTGCTCGTGCTCAGCGCGCTGGTGTTCGGCTTCGCGCAGGCCGGCGCCTGGGTGCTGGCCGCCGGTGCCATGCGCTATGCCTTCGTGCTCGCGGGCCTGGCCTGGCCCTGGCTGGCCGCGCCGCTGCCGCCCAGCCTGCGGCGCAAGACGGTCTGCGTGCTGCAGATCGTCGCGCTGATCGTGTGCCTGGCCCCCATCGTGCCGGCCACGTGGGCCAGCGGGATCGCCGGTGCCGGGCTGGCCGCGCTGCTCTATTCCTTCGCCGTGGACACGCTCTGGCTGGCACGGCGCCGGCCGCCGACTCAGGAGGCCGCGCCATGAACGCCTTGCTCCCCCCTTTCCCCCCTTCCCCCCCGCACAGCCACCACCGCCGCGCCGCATGCGCCATGCTGGCCGCCTGCCTGGCGCTGGCCGCGCTGCCCGGCGCCGCCCAGAGCGCCCGCTACGAGATCGACCCCGACCACCTGAGCCTGGGCTTTCTCGTCACCCACCTGGGCTATGCCAAGGTGCTGGGCCAGTTCCGCACGGCGCGCGGCGGCTACAGCTTCGACGAGGCCACGGGCGCGTTGGGGCCGGTCCGCATCGAGGTCGAGTCGGCCAGCGTGACGACCCAGCACAATGGCCGCGACCGCCATGTCAGGGGCGCGGACTTCCTGAACGCATCGGGCTTTCCGCGCATGGTGTTCAGCGCGCCGGGCGGCAAGCGCACGGGCGAGCGCCAGTTCGAGATCGCCGGCACGCTGGAGCTGCTGGGCCGCAGCCAGCCGCTGACCCTGCAGGCCCGCTGGAACAAGAGCGCGCCCTCGCCGCTCGTCAAGTCGTCCTATGTGATGGGCGTGTCGGCGCGCGGCAGCCTGCAGCGCAGCGCCTATGGCATGGACTATGGCGTGGCCAATGGCTGGGTCGGCGACGAGGTGGAGCTCATCATCGAGTTCGAGGCGATCCGCCAGTGAGGCCGCGCAAGCGGCTCGCCTGCGTGCTGGCTGCGCTGGCGGCGCTGCTGCTGCTCAACGCGCTGCTGACGCTGGTCAACCCCGGCCCCACGCCCTGGCCGCGGACCACCGCACGCATCGCACCCGAGCTGTGCCTGGCGCTGCTGTGCGCCGCCGCGTGGACCGGCTGGCGTGCAGCGCGGCCTGCGCGGTCTGCGGCCCTGCCACGCGTGCTGGCCGGGATCTGCAGCGCGCTGGTGCTGGTGCGCCTGGCCGAGGTCAGCGCGGCCGCGCTGTACGGCCGTGCGCTGCATGTGTACTGGGACGGGCGCCACCTGGGCCAGGTGCTGGCCGCGCAGGGCGTGCCGCCCTGGCAGATGGCCGCCGGCGCCGGCGCGCTGGTGCTGGCCTGCGCGCTGCTGTACCGGCTGCTGCTGGCCTGCTGGCGCGCGGTCGGCACCGCGCTGGCCTGGCGGCCGCTGCAGCGCGCGACGCTGCTGTCCAGCGGCCTGCTGCTGGCGCTGTTCGCCGCCCCTGGCGTGCCGGGCTGGGACCGCCATGCGGTGTTCGCCGGCCCCATCACCCCCGTGCTGGCACGCCAGCTGCAGCTGACCGCGCTGCTGCTGCCGCACGACGCCGCCGTCGCGCGGCTGACGCCCAGCCCGGCCTTCGACAGCGACCTGGCGGCGCTGCATGGCGCCGACGTACTGCTGCTGTTCTCCGAGTCCTACGGCGTCAGCACACTGGACGATGCGGCGCAGGACGGCGCGCTCGCCGCCCCGCGCGCGGCGCTGGCGCGCGCCATCGCCGACAGCGGCCGCTGGGCCGTCTCGGCGCGCGTGCGCTCGCCCACCTTCGCCGGCGGCTCCTGGCTGGCCCATGGCGCGCTGCTGACCGGCGTGGACACGCGCGACCCGCTCGACTACGAACTGCTGCTGAGCACGCAGCGCCCCAGCTTGGCCCGGTACTTCGCCACCCGGGGCTGGCGCAGCGTGGCCTGGATGCCGGGCCTTGTGCGCGACTGGCCAGAAGGCCGCTTCTTCGGCTTCGACCGCATCGCGGGCGCGCGGGACATCGGCTACGCCGGCCTGCCGTTCGGGCCCGGCCGCGTGCCGGACCAGGCCGCCATGGCGCTGCTGCATGCGCAGGAGTTCGCGGGGGCCTCACCCCAGGCGCCGCACGCGCCGCACGCGCCGCACGCACCGCGCGCGCCGCGCTTCGTCGTCTTCCCCAGCTTGGACAGCCACGCCCCGTTCCGCCCGCTCGCGCCCTTCGTGGCCGACTGGCAACAGCTTGCGGGCCCGGAGCCCTACACCGCGGCCGAACGCGCGCAGGCGCTGGATGCACCCGCCGCCCTGGGCTCGCCGGTGCCGGCCTATGTGCAATCCATCGCCAGCACCTGGCACTGGCTGGGCGACTACCTGCAACGGCTGGCGCCGCCTGAGCTCGTGACCATCGTGCTGGGCGACCACCAGGCCTACGCCGGCGTCAGCGGGCCCCAGGCCGCGTGGGACGTGCCCGTCCACCTGATCGGGCGCGACCCCGTGCTGCGCCAGCGCCTGCTGGACGCGGGCTTCGGCGAGGGCCTGGCGCCGCGCGGGCCGGCGCTGGCCGACATGCACAGCCTCACGCCCGTGCTGCTGCGAGCGTTCGCCGGGACGCCCCAGGCCAGCGGCGCCCCCCATGCGCCGTGAACACGCCCGTGCCACCGAGCCCTCCAAGGCCATCTGCCCGAACGCTTGCCTGAACCCCTGCGCGGCACGGGGCGCATCACCGCCCCGGTGGCCTCATGTCGGCACATCGAACACGAGAGCGCCGCCGTCGCACATGCCATCGGACAGCACCAGCACACGCAAGCGTCGCGGCGACTCGTCGAGCACGGTCAGCGCTTCGGGCTTGGTCTCCTTGTCGCAGGCACGGCGCGCGACGCCGCGCAGATCGAGCGCCGCGAGCGGCCTGGGCTCAGCCCACGCAGCGCCGTGCTGCCGATCGTCCCACAGCAGCAGCGTCCACCCGGCGTCGTGGCTGCGCGGGTCATCGTCCGGCCCCGCCAGCAGCAAAATGCCCTGGGCCGTGACCGCCATGTCGCGCAGGCCCCGGCGCTCGCCCACCCGCACCCGCGTGACCGACAGGCGCGCATCCCCGCCGTCGAAGAAGGCGTCGGCATCCACCGAGACGATGAAGGCATCGCCCGCCGCGGTCGGACCGCGCAGCCCGAAATGCAGCCGCCCGTTGCGGACCGCGAGGGCTTCGATGTCGAGCGCGCCGGTGCCCAGGCAGCGGCCCGCGGCCAGGCTGTCCCCCAGCAGCGCATGGCACGCCAGCAGCGCCGGCAGGCGGGCGGACTGCGCATCACCAGCCGGCGTGCTGCCGCCCGGCAGCGCGGCGGCCGCCAGCCCGCTGACGGCATCGCGCCGGAACCGCAGCACATGGCGGCTGCTGCCGTTGGCGCTGCAATCGCCGCGCTTGACGGCATGGGAGCCCGTCACATAGAAGAAGCGCCCGTCGGTGGCCGCCGCTTCGGCGTCCAGTTCCTTGCCCGGCACCGCGAACCGCACGCCGCCGCCCAGCGGCATGAGCCGGCCCTCCTCCAGTTCGGCAAACCGGGCCTGCATGCCCTCGTCGAAGGCCACCAGGCACACGCGCGCCTGCGCTGCGTTGCGCGCGCAGGCCATGCCGCTCACGGAGCGGCGCAGCTTCTTGGGCTGGTGCGCGAACGCGAAACCCGCGCCGGCCGACCAGGCCTGGCCCGTCGGGGCGATGCGCGGCGGCGCGGCCTGCGCCTGCATCGGCACTGGCTCCTGCGCACCGGCCTGGGCACAGCCCAGTGCGATCGCAGCGAGCAGCCAGCGTGCGGCCACGCGCCGGCCCGCCGGATCAGTGCCCATGCGCATCGGCACGCCGCCGCTCCATGGCCTGGGTGGACGGCGCAAAGCCCAGCCGCGCGAAGAACGCCGGCGCGCCCGCGCGGCCCGCCCGCAGCACCCAGGTCACGCCGGGATCTGCGCCGACGATGGACTCGACCAGTGCCCGGCCGATGCCCTGGCGCCGCAGCGGCTCGGCGACGGCCACCATCGACAGGTAGCCATTCGAGATGCCGTCTGTCAGCGCGCGGGCAAAGCCCACCACCTGCGCGTTCGCCACGGCGACGCGCACGCGCTGCGAGGCGTCGATCAGGCGGCGCAGGTCCTCGGGCGTTCCCACGCGGTGCGCCCAGCCGCTGTGCTGCAGCAGCCGATGGACGGCCGCCAGGTCGGCGGGTTCGAAAGGACGGATGTGCATGGTTTCCCTCTCAACAAGGCGCGCCGGTTATGCAGAAGATCGGCAGCATCTTCTGCCGCCGCGGGGGCGATGCCGGCTGGCGCCCGCGCCATGCGCTCATTTTGAAGCGCCGGCGGCTTTGCAGACCGCGCGCGGCGATCAGCCCGGCAGCGGCAGCCAGCGCGTCAGCGACGGACCCAGCAGGGCGGACAGCGTGCCCCAGGCCAGCAGCCCCACGAGGCCGGCACCGGCCACACAGACCATGACCAGCGCCAGCCGCGTGATCAGCCCCCGGTTGCGCGTGCGCAGCACGAACGACAGGCTGAAGGCGATGCTCGTGAACGAAGCCAGCACGGCCCCCGTGCCGGCCGCGGTCGGCGACAGCAGGCCCTGCGACGCGAGCGTCGCGGCCGCGGCCACGGCGCTCGCGCTGGACAGCAGGCCGCCCACCACGCTCACGAAGTAAAAGCCCGCATCGCCGAAATGGCGCTGCGTCAGGCCACCCACGATGTGCAGCAGCAGGAACACGACGCCGTACTTGAGCGCCTGCGGCAGCGAGAACGGCAGGTCGAGCTTGATCTGCGGCGCGGCCTCGTCGGCGGCCCGGCCCCAGGCGCGCTGGCGGTAGCTCCACAGGGCCACGAGCACGCAGCACATCAGCATCAGCGCGAAGGCCCCCAATGCATGCACCAGGGCCAGCGGCGCGAGCAGCAGCAACAGGCTGGCGTTGCGCAGCAGCATGGCGGCGGTCGCCAGAACGATGGCGCGGAACGCCGTGCCCACCATGGCGCCGGAGGTCTGGCGCACGCGCGAGGCCATCTCGATGACCGTGAAGTTGCTGTTGACCAGGCCGCCCAGGAAGCCCGAGAGCTCGGCGCCGCGCGCGCCGTAGAGTTTCCACAGGATGTAGTTGACGAAACCGATGCCCGCGATCAGCAGCACCGTGACCCAGGCCGCGCGCGGCTCCACGAGCCCCCAGGGGCCGATCGCGCCGGCCGGCAGCGCGGGGTAGATCACGATCGCGAGGATGGCCAGCAGCAGCGCCGAGCGCAGCTCGCTTTCGGTCAGGCCCATGGACAGGCCGGCCAGGCGTTCCTTCCATGCCAGCAGCGCCGTGGCGATCACCATCACGGCGGCCGGCGAGATCGTGTGGCCCTGGCCGCACATGATGCCGGCCATGCAGGTGACCAGCATGGCGGCCGAGGTGGTGAGCTCCGTGCCCTGGCCGCTGCGCAGGGTCTGGACATTGAGCAGCACGGCCAGCAGGCCGGTCAGCACCAGCGTGAGCAGCGCGAACGGCGCGCCCATGGAGCCGCCCAGTGCGCCGAGCAGGCAGATGAAACCGAAGGTGCGCAGCCCGGCCTCCTTGCCGCGCCGCTCGCGCTCCAGGCCGATCAGCAACCCGAGCGCCAGGCTCAGGGCCAGGCGCAGCAGGATCTGGTCGTAGGGCCAGCTTTCATGGGGTAGCAGGGAGAGGTTGTCGGGCATCCTTTGGCGCGGGCCACCGGGGGTGGCGCGAACAGTTTACGCCCAGGCCGCGGCCGTCGGCGTAGGAGCGCAACGCAAGCGCCCGGGGCCCCATGGCGCCAAGACAATCTGAAGCACTGCCGATGGCGCGACTGGCTAGACTGCTGGCATTTCGCTATGCCCCCTGCAGCAGGCCGCGCTCATGCCGCGCCGGCTGCGCACGCACCACGGCAGGGGGCGACCACGACAGGACGACATGCCGGTATGCACCTGAACTACAACCCCGACGACATCGACGTCACCATCTGCGAGTTGCTGGTCGCCACCAGCGATGCCGCGGACCCGGAGCTGCCGGCCGCGATCTCCGAAGTACTGCAATTGCTGCGCGTGCGCCTGGGCATGGACGTGGCCTTCGTGTCCCAACTCGCCGGCGGCCGCCGCACGCTGAAGGCGGTGGACCATGCGCCGGATTTCACGGCCGTGCAGGCCGGCATGTCCGATCCGATCGAGGAAAGCTGGTGCCAGCGCGTCGTCGAGGGCCGCCTGCCCGAGCGCATGCTGGATGCCGCGCCCTACGTGGCCGCGGGCCAGGCCCCGGCCCCCGGCTTTCCGATCGGCACGCACCTGAGCACGCCCGTGCGGCTCGCCGATGGCACGGTCTACGGCACGCTGTGCTGCTTCAGCCGCGGCGTGCACGCCGATGCAGACATCAACCGCCTGCGCTACACGGCCAACCTGCTCGCCGCACGGCTGGCGCAAGGCGCGGCGAAACCCTAGCCGTGCGACCCCTGCAGGCCCTGCCCCTTCAGCCCCGCAGCAGCTCGCGCAGCACCATGTGCGCGCCCAGCGCCAGCAGCCCCAGCAGAAAGCAGCGCCGGAACACCGCGGGCGCCAGCCGCCGCCGCAGCGCTGCGCCCAGGCCCATGCCGGCCAGTGCCGGCACCAGCATGGCCAGCGACAGCGCCCAGGGCATGTCCGGCACGGCCGCACCGAACTGCAGGCCCGCGGCCAGCGCCAGCGTGGACACCGTGAACGAGATGCCCATGGCCTGGATCAACTCGTCGCTCTGCCAGCGCAGCGCCTGCAGGTAGGGCACGGCCGGCAGCACGAACACGCCCGTGGCAGCCGTCACGAGACCGGTGGCCGCACCGATCAGCGGCCCCAGTACCGATTCGGCGGCCGACGCGACGACCAGGCGCCGGCCCGCCAGGCTCCAGGCCGCGTACGCGATCAGCGCCAGGCCCAGCGCCACGGGCGCCCAGGCCCCGCCCAGCGCGCCGAAGGCCCAGGCCCCGCCCAAGGTGCCGGCCACCACGCCGGCCTGCATGCGCCACAGGCGCCGCAGCATGGAGGCCAGCCGGCCCCAGGGCTGCATCTGCCACAGGTTGGTCACGAGCGAGGGCACGACCAGCAGCGCCGCGGCCTCGGCCGGTGCCATCCACAGCGCCAGCAGGCCCAGGGCCACGGTGGGCAGGCCCATGCCGACCACGCCCTTGACCAGGCCGGCGAGCAGGAACACGCAGCCCACCAGGGCGGGCAGCACAACGGGAGAGTGGGCAAGGCTTTCGGACAGGGCCATGGCGGCGATTCTGCGCAGGCAGCCGGGCTGGGACCAGCCGGAAGGCGCGCAGCCCGGCTCAGGCAATGCCTGAGGCTGGCGCGCCGCGCGCGTGGTAGCGTGCGGCGATGCGCTTTGACCTCACCGACCTGCGGCTGTTCGTGCAGGTGCACGCGGCCGGCACCATCACGGGCGGTGCCGCGCTGAGCCACATGACGCTGGCCTCGGCCAGCGAGCGCATCCGCGCGATGGAGGATTCGCTGGGCACGCCGCTGCTGCTGCGCGCGCCGCGCGGCGTGCAGCCCACACCGGCCGGGCGCAGCCTGCTGCAGCATGCGCGCCAGGTGCTGCAGCAGATCGACCGGCTGCAGGCCGAACTCGGCGACTACGGCGCGGGGCTCAAGGGCCAGGTGCGCCTGCTGTGCAACACCTCGGCGCTGTCGGAGCACCTGCCGCGCGTGCTGAGCGGCTTCCTCGCGGCCCAGCCCGGCATCTCGCTGGACCTGGAGGAGCGGCCCAGCGAGGAGATCGCCCATGCGCTGCGCGAGGGCCTGTGCGACATCGGCCTGGCCTCGGACGCGGCCGATCTCGCGGGCCTGCAGGTGCATGCGCTGTGGCCCGATCCGCTGGTGCTGGTGGTGCCGCGCGGCCACGCCTGGGTTGGCCGCGATGGCATCGCGCTGGCCGAGGTGATCGAGGCGCCGCTGGTGGGCCTGGCAGAGCACAGCGCCTTCCACGCGCACCTGGCCCAGCACGCGCGCCGCATCGGCCGGCGCCTCGTCTACCGCGTGCGGCTGCGCAGCTTCGAGTCGGTCTGCCGGCTCGTGGGCGAAGGCATCGGCGTGGGCATCGTGCCCAGGTCGGTGGCGCAGCGCTGTGCGCGCCAGGCCGGCGTACAGCGCGTGCCGCTGGCCGAGCCCTGGGCCGCGCGCCAGCTCGTGCTGTGCCTGCGCGAGGGCGAAGCGCTGTCGCCGGCGGCGCAGCTGTTCGCCGACCATCTGCTGACCAAGGCCGGGACAGCTGCAGCAGCGCGACGCAGGCCTGGCCAGAACGCGCAGTCACCCCCGTTCAGCGGCGACAGAGCGGCAGACAGATGACGCTGCCGCTCGCCCTCGGTTCGGGTGGCCAGGTACCGCCGCTGCGATGTGGCTTGTCGAGCCGCACTCAGCGCGCACTCAGCGTCTGATGGAAGCGGTCCATGAACGAACGGATCTCGTTGTACGACACACTGAAGTTCAGGTTCTGCGCGCCCTTGTCGACGCGAATCCAATCGTTCACACCAATCACCACGTCGCGCTGCAAGAGCGGCCCGCCCGAGTTCCCTGCGCTGATCGGCGTGTCGGTCTGCACGAATTCCACGAGAGCATCCGAGCCGATATTGGCACTGCGTTGCTTGCGCAGCGCACTCACGACGCCACGGGTGATGGTGAACTCGTATCCCTTCGGATGGCCGATCGCCTCGACCGTCTCACCGAGCCGCAACGGTCCGGCGTGGATCTTGAGAGGCCGTCCGGGTGTCTGCGCACGCACGAGGGCCAGGTCCAGACGCACATCGTGGTGCACCACCCGCCCCGTGGTCTTCGAACCATCGTAGAACGACAGTTGGGCAAGATCACTGCCGCGCACGACGTGGTATGCCGTCAAGACGAGGTCGGGCGTGACATAAAAACCGGTGCCTGTCGCAGACGCGTTCTTGATGACGACGACACTGTCGAACCTCTCATCGGCGATGGTCTGCGCGACGGCTCCGGCATCGGCGCTTGCGCCGGCTGTCACCGGCTCACGGCGCAGGTCACCCTGCGCGGCCCGGCGCCCATCGCGCTCCCACTCACGGCCGCGGCCAGCTGCCTGTACCGGTGAGCTGCGCAGGTCCAACGACGCAAGGAACGTGGGGAGATCGGACTGCGTGGGCGTGCCAGCCCCTGCCATGGTCTTGCCCGAGAGCAGTGCACTCATTGGCAATTCGACATGGCGCTTTTCCCACTCTGACAGATCACCCTCGGTGCTCGTGCGACCGCGGATGCTGCCGTGATCCGGGTCGTCAGCATGGACGTTGTACGCGATGCTGAAGGTCTCTTGGTCAGCCAGGCGAAAGCTATTGCGCACCACACGCCGGCCTTTGACATCGACGATGTGGTACCGGACCTCGGCGGTCTTGACAACGTCCACATCAACCAACTCGTAGTCGTATGCCGAATAGACCGGAATGCTGACTGTCTGGCTGGTTTGCGCCAGGACGTAGGCGGCCTCGTCCACCTTCTTCTGCGCCATGCTTTGTGTCAGTCCATCGGCGATACCGTGCAGCACGCAACCCCATCCTGAACAGCTTCGAGGGAAGGCTGCGTTGATCTGGACACGCCGGTACTCGGCCATGGCTTGCTCGTAGGCCGACATCGCGCCGATATACGCTGGATTCTGCTCCTGACGTTCACCCGTCTGCCTGCGGCTGTTGACCGCCTTCTTGCTTTTGAAGTCGCGCGAGATCTTGGCTTGAGCGACATCGGTGACAAGCAGGTAGTCGTACCCGCCAAGATCTGCAGCACGCAGCACCTCACCCTCCACCGCCACGGCACCGAAGAGCAGGTCCTGCTTCAGGGGAACGTCGAAATCCAACGCGCCTGGACTTCTTGGGATTTCTCTGCCGAGCTTGACGTGTCCAATGCGGACCAAACCAGACCAAGGGTCCGGCGCACTGCCGAACGGCGTGCGCATCTTCTGTACAGCCGCCACCTCCTCCAGGCTGATCTGGCCGTCCGCCAACAGTTCCTTGCGCACCAGTGCAACGAACTTTTGATCGACGGCTGCGCGCGACCCCGCGCTCAAGTACGTCGCGAGCTTTTCCGCCTGCTCGTGGAACGACACACGATCGGCCAGCCTTCCAAGCCGTTCCGCAGCCAAGGTCTGAAACGGTTCGGATGCTGCATAGTCAGCAGGCGCGAACGGCGCACCGGGATAGGTTGTGGGATGGCGCCCGGTCGCAAGGACTTCATCAAACGTCATGTCCAACGCCTGCTGCCGATCTGAGACCACCACCTTCATGGCCAGTGCCAGCGCGTCCTTCAACGCGGCTTGCTCATCTGCACCCTTGCGCAGCACCAGCATGGCGAAGTCTTCGTCCAGTGATGCCGAGAGCCTTGCTGCATCGCGCAGGACGGTGGTTTGCTCTTCCCAGCGCATGCGATCAAGAAGGCCCGTCATCGCACGCAGCGCGGCCATCGTTTGCACCAGCGAGGCCGCGTACTTGCGCGCCCAGACTTGATCGCCCAGACGTTGCAACTCGGTGGGAAGGGCTTGCGTCCGGTCCGCGAGGCGTTGCGTGAAGTAGGCCCGCTCGGTCAACACCAGCTGCTCCGCCTCTGGGAAATTGCCTGCGTCGACCAGCCGCTTGACTTCTCGCATCTGGGTGCTGAATGCGTCCGTGAAGCTGGTCGTACTGAGTTCTTCCAAGGGCTTCATCAAGGACAGGCGCCCCCCCTCACTCTGGGTCGTCACGCATCCAGAGAGGAGTGCCAGAGCTGCCACAGCGAGAGTGCTTCGTACCTTTGTCATGGGATCTCATTTTGTGTTTTCTGTAACACTTTACGAGATCGAGTCCGCACGAGCACGCAACACGAAGCGCCCTTGGACCGAGAGCGCCCCGGGCGTCATCAACATTGATGAACTTCATCTTGGCACTGGGTGGAGCCTTGCACTGCGCAAGCTCACCCGTGCAGCGTGTGCCGCTGGCCGACCCCGCACACCGGGCGACCGCGTCCGGCAACCCCTTCCAGACCTCAGTGGATGTCGGCCGCCTTCTGCGCGGCTGTCGCCACGTCGCGCCAGGAAAAGCCGGCGCGCTTGGACGCCTCGATCAGCCGGTTCTCGCGCACGGTGATCGCGGCTACCGCGTCGGCGATCTTCTCCGCGTAGGCGTGCGGAATCACCACCGCACCGTGCTGGTCTGCATGGATGAGGTCGTCGGGCTGCACCGCCATGCCCGCCACCGTCACCGGCACGCCCACGTCGACCACGTGCACATGTCCGTGGCTGGGCATCACCGAGCCGGCCAGCATCTGGAACTCCGACGCGTTGGCGGGAATGTCGCGGATGGAGCCGTTGGTGACCACGCCCCGGGCGCCCAGCCCACGGTGCACGTGCGAGTTGACCTCGCCCCAGAACGAGCCGAAGCCCGCGCGCGCGCCGTCCAGGTCCTGCAGCACGATCATGCTGGGCTTGGGGCCGCCCTCGTCCACGTAGCGGTACCACTGCAGTCGGAGCTCCTTCTGCTTGGCCTCGCCCCAGCGGCTGGGCTGTACGGCCCGGATGGTGCCCGTGCGCGCATAGCCGACGATGGGCGCCAGGGCCGGGTACACGCAGCGCAGCGGCTCGGTGTTGAAGCCGTGGTACTGCAGCGTCGGGTCGATCGCCTCCAGCGCGTTGCAGATGGTGGGCGTGTCGTGCTGGGCCAGCGCGTGCAGCAGCGCGGCGTCATGGGGTGCAGGCATCTCGTTCCTCGTCGATGGATGGTGGCAAAGCCGGGGTGGCCGGCCAGCCGGCCGCCACCCTCCCGCTCACTGTTTCGGAATGCCGGCCTTCTGGACCACGCTGCCCCAGCGCGCAGCTTCGGCCTGGATGAAGGCGCGGTAGGCATCGCTGTCGCGGTAGGTTGCCTGCGCACCGGTCTTGGCCAGGCGGCTGCGGTAGTCTTCGCTGGCCACCACATTGCGGATGGCCCGGTCCAGCGTGGCGACGACGGGCGCCGGCGTCTTGAGCGGCGCCAGCACACCGTTCCAGGGCTCGACGATCAGGCTGTCGTTCTTGCTCTCGCCGGCGGAGGGCACGCCCGGGAACGCAGGAGAACGCGCCTTGGAAGCCATCATCACGGCCTTGAGCTTGCCGCCTTCGATGAACGCGGCCGCCGGCGGCAGGTCCTCGAAGATCATGTCGATCTGGTTGCCCATCAGGTCGGTCAGCGCGGGCGCCGAACCGCGGTAGGGCACGTGGACCAGCGGCACGCCCATCTCGAGCGCGAACAGCTCGCCCATCAGGTGGGTCACCGAACCATTGCCCGGCGAGCCATAGGTCAGCGGCTTGCCGGCCTTGCGTGCATGCGTCACGAGCTCGGCCAGCGAGTTCGCGGGGAAGGAGGGATGGGTCACGAGGACCTTGGGCACGGACGCCACCTGCGCCACCGGCACGAACTTGCTGGCCAGGTCGCCGCTGGCGGCGGCGGACACCAGCGGTGTCGTCACGAGCCCGACCGTGTTGAGCATCAAGGTGTAGCCGTCGGGCGCCGTGCCCGCGACGTAGTTGGTGGCGATCAGGCCGCCGGCACCGGCGCGGTTCTCCACCACCACCGGCTGCTTGAGTTCCTTGGCCAGTCCCTCGGCCAGGATGCGCGCCACCATGTCGGTGTTGCCGCCCGGGGCGAACGGCACCACCAGTTGCACCGGCTTGGTCGGCCAGGCCGGCTCGCTGGCCAGGGCCGCGGTCCCGGTGGCGAGCACCGTCGTCAGGACAGCGGTCGTCCAAGCGTGGGGGAATCGTTTCATGTGCGTGTCTCCATATCGTGGTTTGGGTTGAGTGGCCTGCCCGGCAGGCCGCCATTGCGAGTCCGCCGGGGTGGACCGGCAGGGCCGTGCCCGCCATTGCGAGCCTTCAGCCTGCGGGACTTCGTCTGCCCTGTGTCGCGAGCTTGGCCGGCAGCGACGGCCAGCTGCCGCGTGAGCAGGCCTCAGTCGCGGTAGCCCGGGTAGCGCCGGTCCAGCCGGCGCAGCAGCCCCTGCCAGGCGAGCGCGGCCTTGTGCCCCCGGTCGGCCGGCGTCTCGCCATGCGCGCGCGCCAGCATCTCCGGCGGAATGGGGTTCAGTGCACCACCCTGTGCCCGCACCTGCACCATGCAGGCCGCTTCGAGCCGGTGCAGGGCCAGGAAGGCCATCTCGACGCTGGTGCCCACCGTCAGCAGGCCGTGGTTGCGCAGGATGAAGTAGTTCTTGTCGCCCAGGTCCTGCACCAGCCGCGGCTGTTCGTCCGCGTTCAGCGCGAAGCCCTCGAAGTCGTGGTAGGCCAGGCTGGTCAGCGCCACGTAGGCGAACTGGGACAGCGGCAGCAGGCCCTCCTTCTGCGCCGACACCGCGACACCGCTCAGCGAGTGCGTGTGCAGCACGCACATCGCGTCGGGCCTGGCGGCGTGGATGCAGCTGTGGATCACGAAGCCGGCCGGGTTGATCTCGTAGTCGGACGGCATCAGCTTGTTGCCGGCCAGATCGATCTTGACCAGGCTGGAGGCCGTGACCTCCTCGAACATCATGCCGTAGGGGTTGATCAGGATGTGCTCGGTGCCGGGCACCTTGGCCGTGAGGTGGGTGAAGACCAGATCGTCCCAGCCGAACAGCGCCACCAGCCGGTAGGCCGCCGCCAGATCGCACCGCACCTGCCACTCCGCGGCGCTGACCTGCTCGCGCACCGATTGCTCTGTGTTCATCTTCATCGTTCCTTGTCCCGGGGTCGTGCGCCGAACCTGCACATTCCGTGTTTGCATATTCTAGAAATCACCTTCATTGGGTAAAGTTCAAATACTTCATCCAATGCATGAGTTTTCAGAATGCACATCCGGCGCCTGACACCTTCCACGGCATTGCTGCTGGCGTTCGAGGCCGCGGCCCGCCTGGGCAGCTTCACGCGCGCGGGCGCGGAGCTGCACCTGACACAGAGCGCGGTCAGCCGCCAGGTGCAGGCGCTGGAGGAGCAACTGGAGACCGAGCTGTTCGAGCGGGTCGGCCGCACGGTCCACCTGACGGCCGAAGGCCAGGCGTATGCGCAGGAGATCGGCGCCGCGCTGAACCGCATCCGCCGCGCCAGCCTCAAGGTCTATGGCGCACGTGGGCGCGCGCAGGCCCTGCGCCTGGCGGTGCTGCCGATCTTCGCGACCAGGTGGCTGATGCCCAGGATGGGCCGCTTCCATGCGGAGCACCCCGAGGCACAGGTGGACCTGCACGCCCGCATCGACGCGTTCGACCTGGACATGTCCGACATGGACGCCTGCATCACCATGGGCGATGGACCCTGGGTCGGCCTGCATGCGCAGCACCTGGCCGACGGCACGGGCCTGGTGGTCGGCAGCCCGCGCCTGCTGGCCGAGCAGCCGGTGCGCAGCGCCTCGGACCTGCTGAAGCACCAGCTGCTGCAGGTCGCCAACAGCTTCCTGGGCTGGCAGGACTGTCTGCTGGCCAGCGGCGTGGACCCGCGCGTCGCACGGCTGGGCGCGCGCTACGAGTACACGGAGCACCTGATCCAGGCCTGTGTCAACGGCCAGGGGCTGGGCCTGGTGGCCGACCTCTTCGTCCAGGACGAGCTGCGCAGCGGCGCACTGCTCGCGCCCGCCGTCGCCAAGCTGGTGCCGGACCACAGGCGCTACCACCTGATCCATGCGCCCCAGAAGTCCGAGCACCCCACCCTGGTCCTGTTCAAGGCCTGGCTGCAGCGCGAAGCGGATGCTGCGCGCGGCGGCCGGCGGTCCTGAACGCGGGCACCGCATCGGTCGGCGCGAAGGCTAGCGCGGCGCCATCCCCGCGGCGTCGGCGACCTTCCTGAAGCGCTCGTACTCGCGGCGCTGGAAGTCGCCGAGTGCGCCCAGCGCCAGCATCATGGGCGTGCCGGGACGGTTGGCATTGCGCTCCTGCACGGCCGGTGCCACGAGCGCGCTGGCCACGGCGTCCGCCAGCGTCTTCGCGATGTCCGCGGGCGTGCCGGAGCGCACGAAGATGGACGACCACACATAGGTCTCGAACTCCGGGTAGCCCAGCTCGACCATGGTCGGAACCTCCGGCATCTGGCGCTCGCGCTCCGCGCCCCCCGTGGCGACGCCGCGCAGCTTGCCGCCGCGGACGAGCTCCATGGCGCTGGTCGGGTCGCTGATCGCCAGGTCCAGCCGCCCGCCCACCAGGTCCACGAGCATGGGCGAGGGCCCCTTGTACGGCACATGGATCACCGGCACCTGCTCCAGCGTGCCGATCCAGGCGGCCAGCAGCTGGTAGCCCTCCGAGTAGTTGCCGATCGACAGGGGCCGGCCCTCCTTCTTGGCCCGCAGCAGCATCTGCCTGAGCGGCGTGGCCCTGGTCGCGAGCGGCGCCGAGATGACAGGCGCGCTGTTGACGAGGCCGTGGATGGGCTGCAGGTCCTTGAACGCGTCGTAGGGCAGGTCCTTGCGCAGGACGGGGTTCACCGAGGCCAGCGAGTTGGTCGCGACGAGCAGCGTGTAGCCGTCGGGCGGGGCCGACAGCAGCGCATTGACGGCGATCAGGCCGCTGGCGCCCGGGCGGTTCTCGGCCACGATGGGCACGCCCAGCAGCTTGTGCAGTTCGTCGGCGTAGGAGCGCGAACTCTCGTCGGTACCACCGCCCGGCGAGAACGGCAAGATCATGCGGATGGGCTTGTCGGGAAAGCCCTTGGCGGCGCGTGCGTCCAGTGCAGAGAGGCCCGCGGCCCCGAGCACCATGGCCTGCGCCATGCATCGGCGTGTCATCGGCATGGCGTGCCTCCAGCTCATTGGGGCCGCACGCCGGCGGCGTCCGCGATCTTGCGAAAGCGCTCGATCTCCGACATGTGGAAGGCCCGCATCTTCTCGGGCCCGTAGGCCATCAGCTCGCCGCCGCTCTTGCGCACGAATTCGCGCGCGCCCGGCGCGTTCAGCGCCGTCTGCAGCGCAGCGGCCAGCCGGGCCGTCACATCGTCGGGGGTCTGCATGTGCACGTAGAACGAGACCCAGCTGTACTGCACGTATTCGTCGAAGCCGCGTTCGCGCACGGTCGGCACCTGGGGCAGGTCGGCGTTGCGCGCCTCGCCGGTCACGGCCAGCGCCCGGACCTTGCCCCCCTTGATCAGCGGCATCGCACCGCCCAGGTCGACCAGCGCGAAGTCCAGCTGGTTGCCGATCACGTCGGTCATGATGGGCGCCTGCCCCTTGTAGGGCACGTTCGTGAACTTCGCGCCCGACACGCTGGACAGCCAGGATGCGGCCAGCTCGTAGCCCGCCGAATAGGTGCCCACGTTGAGCGAGCGCTGGCGGCCCGCGGCCAGCAGCGCGTCGATGTCGGCGAACTTCGAATCGTTGGACACCACGACCACGTTCATGCCGCGCGTGAGGCCGGACACCGGCTTGTAGTCCTTGACCGAGTCGTAGCCCAGGTCCTTGATCACCAGCGGGTTCACGGCCATCGGCGAGTTGCTGGCCAGCAGCAGCGTGTAGCCGTCGGCCGGCGCGTTCCTGACCGCCTGCAGCGCAATGATGCCGTTGGCCCCCGGCTTGTTCTCCACGATCACGGGCTGTCCCAGCAGCGTGCTGATCTGGTCGCCGAAATAGCGCGAGGAATTGTCCGACCCGCTGCCCGCGGTGAACGGCACCACGATCTTGATCGTCCGGCTCGGGTAGGCCGCCGTCTGCGCCCCCGCCGCAGCGGCGGCCAGCCCCAGCAGGCCGGCCACGCAAACCTGTCGTCTCGTTGACTTCACGTTGTCTCCTTGGTTGCTCGAACTTGCGCATCAATAATACATCCATGGTTTAATAAAAACATATCCATAGTTTTTATGGACCAGACGGGAGACAAGTCGGATGTTTGACTTCGCAGCGGAGGAGGAACTGGACCTGGTGCTGGAGACCGCCCGGCGCTTTGCCCAGGAGCGGCTGGCGCCGCAGCAGCGCGCGTTCGAGGCCGCCTGTGGCGTGCCCGCAGCGCTGGTCGACGAGGCGGCCGGCATCGGTTTCGACCGCATCGACTGGCCAGAGGACTGCGGCGGCGCCGGCATGGGGCCGCTCGCGCGGGCCCGCATGCTCGAGTTGCTGGCCCAGGGCTGTCCCGCGGCCACGCTGGCGCTGCAGCCCCTGGGCAGCACCGCGCATGCGCTGCTCGCGTTCGGCGGGCCAGCACTGCTGCAGACGCAGGCGCAGCGCCTGGCCCGCGCGCCCGGTGCGCGGGCCGCGCTGGTGTTCGACCACCGCGGCGCGCTGCGGCGCAGCGGCGATGCGCTGAGCGGCACGCTGGCCTGGTTGCCCAGCGCGCGCGTGGACCTGCTGGCCGTGCTCACGCGCGAAGGCCTGCTGCTCGTGGACCAGGGCATGGCGACCACGCCCGTGACGGGCAGCGGCCTGCGCGGCGCGGGCGCCTGCGAACTGCGGCTGCAGGACGCGCCGATCCAGGGGCAATGGACGGACCGCGCCGCCGCCGCACAGGCGCTGGCCCATGCGCGCCTGCACACCGCCGCGCTGCTGGTCGGCCAGATGCATGCCGCGGCCGAGTACGCGCGCCACTACGCGCTCGAGCGCGTGGCCTTCGGCCGGCCGATCGCGCACCACCAGGCGCTGGCCTTCCTGATCGCCGACATGCACATCGCCGTGGACGCCGCACGCCAGCTGCTGCACGAAGCCGCCTGGCGGCTCGGCGCCGATGCGCAGGACCAGGCCCCGGCCGCCGCCGCCTTCGCCGAGGCCGCCGAGTCCGCGCTGTTCATCGGCTCCAACGCCGTGCAGATCCTGGGCGGCGCGGGCTTCATGCGCGACTACCCCGTCGAGAAGCAGCT